>CAZMDB010000083.1:0-5995 GCA_964565095.1 uncultured Methanosarcinales archaeon
GTTCCGGATCGGGTATGCGTCGACCATGCTAAACGCGGGTTGGGCACGGATGATGTGGATGGGCGGAGCGTACGGGATCAGGAGAACACCAGCAAGTATGGTGTCTCGCACGCCTGCCCCATCTGCACGGAGTCAGGCCCGAGCAATGCAAGTTTCTTGTGCGTATCAAGATGAGTGAACATAGATGAGCGGGCAGTAGCAGTGACATGAGAGAAACTGACCGCAGTTCCGCTACGGACCGCTCCCCGCAAGAAGAAAACACCGCTATACGGCATATACAGCACAGCCCACTTGAGCATGTTCTCTGTCATCTCCGCGTATTTGGGGCGGAAATGCTGTATCACCTGCCAATACGTCTCTGCTAACTGCTGCGATTCGCTGCACCCCAGATGGCACGGAAAATGGGAAAGCAACGCAAAATCCCCATAACGCACAAACACATTATTCTTCCACGGGTATCTTGCCTCAACCAGATTGTCATGATCAGACGCCTGGATCATCGGCAACACATAGTCATTATCTTTTTCCGACTGTTCCGGAAAATGTGTAGAGAAGAATCTGCAACAGCAAGGTGGATAGCCCAGTATCCGTCCCAGCAACACATGATCACCGTCCTGCTCAGCCTCCTGCGCCTTGTGCACTAATTCGCTCCGTTTGCCGGCATACATGATGAATGCACCTTCATCAGAAGACACCGCTCCCTTATTGGAGTAACCCAGCTTCGGATCCTGCTGCACACGGATACGCATACGGGCAAAACTGTAATGCAGATCCGCCCGCTTAAAAAGAGCCACTACCTTATCGCGTTGTTGTGGAGAAAGCAGAATGCGCAGGACCGGCTTCCGATCGTGCAACACATACAGGAACTCATTGATTTTTGCATAGCTATCCAGCGCATCCTGTACTTCCTGAAGCGTGATCATCAGTCTTCATCTACCGGTAAGAAAAGCATACATCTGCACTTCCCAGTGTCCACAAACTCCTTGCATGGACACATGTTCTCCATCTGTGCTGTGTCCTTGGAAGCCACAAGACACGGACAGAGCTTGCCGTGCGTCTTCTGGAAACGTTCAAAATCGAATACATATTTTGCCATAATCCCCCTCCATATATCTGTACAGCCTGGGGGTAAAATCAATTTAAGAGTCTTTCGGTATGATCAGTATCTCCGAATGTAGAAGAGAAAATAGTGCATATGAAAATCCAGGATTTTCAATGTTTGAAAATGGAATCATTTTCATAACCACCTTGGAGCAAGAAAATCAGCCGATTTCTTGTTGAGCAAAGCTCCACAAGATCCAGAAATTTACGAGTAATTTCTAAGGACATGCAGGCTGATTTTCGCAAAACCTGCACCAGGTATCAAAGAAATCGTAGATTTCTGGGAACTTGAAAATCTTCGATTGTTCAACACTATTTTCAAAAAAAAGAAGAGAGCTTGCGCTATGCTTTGCTAGCTAAGTTGTTGAAATTTCTAAAAACCCAGTAACCACGTGCAGCAGATGTGCCCCCAGCACACTCATTCCATGTTGGTCCCTGACCATGGCTTCCAGTCGTCGGTCTTAGGCGTGTAATCCCCGAACATGAAATACGGCCGCTGCGGCTGCCCCAGATATGCATCATGCACACTGCCAAACGACGCGCCCACATCAGTCCAGCCAGTCGTGCCATTGGAATAGACCGGAGCCCCCGCCACCTTCCAGACCTCATGGAAGCCGGTCCTGCCCTGATTGAACCCACCTTCCACAGCGAAATTTTTATCATACCCGTGCTTCTTGAGTATCTCCATTGTGTCCCTGACAGGCGTATTACCCTGTCCTGGCGCAAGATGCGCATCATCATAACCAAAATTGTCCGCAAGATGCACATTCCCTATGATCCCTGATTTTGCCAGTTTCTCCACCTGCTTCTTGTACCAGGTATTGAAGCGCTTATGATACTGTTCATCCGACTCCCCTTTCTTGTGCTTGAAATATCGTCGCCACATGTTGAAATGTCCTGTATCGAACGTCGCCTTGATATGCTGATTGGCTGCTTTTTCCGCTTTCTGCTCATCCATGCCACGCTCTTTGACGAGCATCTCCTTCATCTGCCCGCGGGCATCCTTTACAAGATGGATCAATTCATCCACGCCTGATCCATATCCATGTGCAGGATAGACATTCTCCATCGAGATGAAGATCGGCTTGACCTTATCCTTGTACTGGCTGTCCTTGAGGGATTCTGTCATGGCCTTGGTCTTGTCATACGCGTAGATGCCCAACTCTCCGAAAGACTGCGTGGACTTTTTCAGCGTATACTCACGCATCGTCTCTGTCTTCTCCAGACGCTCGAGTTCCTGTCGGACCTGACGTTGTGCAGACTGGTTCTGCTCGCGTCCCATCGCAAGATCACGGTCGTTGTTGATAAGAAGCTCCTTATAATACTCCACAGGGTCCTGATCCTCTTCCGGCTGCAGATACGGGTGCGGGCTGCGAAGCCCCTGTTGGCGGAAGAACTCCCTGTATTCTTTCTCCGGAAGCTTCTCTTTGAGCTCTTTGAACATCTTCAGGTTGTTCAATATCTCCTCACGCTCACGCGTGGCTTTCGAATACCGGTCCATGTAGATACGGGCGTTTGCCAGCTGATTGGATATCTGTGCTTGCTGCTGCTCCTTGTAGAAAAGCTTGGCGACTGCTTCCTTGACAAAGACATTGCTCGGATCAAGCTGACCAGGATTCCTGCCCATCATCTTCTTCACATACGCCTCGACCTCCTCCTTCTGATGCGGATCATCTATCTTGTCTTTGACAAACTCGTGGAATGTCTTACGATCGAATTTGATATCGCCGCCCTCATCCATCTCATAGACCGGAACTTTCTGCTGACTGATCGGATCACGATAATCGCCATCCTCACCCTGTACATAGATGATGTTGCCTTTCTCGTCCCTTTTTGCACGAGGCACGAATATATCCTTATCCTCCTGCACCTGATTGATCAACGCCTGATTCTCTGCATCAACGATCAGATAACTGGCATCCTTCTCTTCTCCCTTGTACATCTCGAATTCCCCTTCATGCCCAGGGATATTGTACAAAGGCCTCTGGAATTCTCCTGTATGCATGACCACACTGCCTCCGAAAGTCGCCTTGGACGCAAAGTCGATCGCCTTCTTGATCTCATCCTGCATCTGGTAGCGCTGCCGTTCACTGAAACGGTTGCTTTGAGGATCTAACCCTGAAAGCCCCCAGACACTCGGCGTTGCGTGCGTAGTGATCGAGACATCGACCGCTTTCTGGATGTCACGCAGATCACGCAGTTGCTCCTCATCGATCTCTTCGAATGTGGGGCTGCCTCCACCACCCCGGCCGCTTCCGGGAGACGTCAATTCGATGTGCCCGGCACCCGCCCGGATATCTCCCATGACTGCCTTGAGCGGATCCTTGTTCTGCCCGTCAAGCCACCGGGAGGATCCTATCTGGCTGATGGAAAAATCCACTGGTGCTTCTCCTTGTGGCTGCGGAAGATCATGCAGATAGGCATCCATCTGCTGCACATAATTTTCTCTGTCCATGCTTGTCCAGTATTGATCCATAGTATCGTTCACTCATGCTCGATATCGTACATATTCTCCACGACCTGATCCAGTCGGTTCCGCACGCGACTATCCGTGATGGCATATCCCCTGATCTTGGCGATCTCCTCTTCCAGCTTCTGGGCCTCTGTCTTGTCACGGTCGGTCATGCCGCCCTTCTGCATCAGGTATTCCTGCCGCTCCGCCAGTGATCCGAGCCGGTCGTAGAGCGCCTCCGCATCCTGAGGTGTCACTCGTGCAGGGATATCGTATTCGACATCCCCTCCGGGAAGAGCGGGCGCCTCTTCGGCAGCAGCTATCCCTTCAAGGTCAGCTGTCTGTCTCTGTGCAGGGAAGGGGCCTGCTGTCTCCTGACGCATCAACTGCACAATCTCCTCATCCAGTCGCTGGCGTTCCTGCGCCTGGATATCCTGGAGCTGGGCTTCAGCATCCTCGATCTCATGAGTCCGCAGCGTCTCCAACTCCCTGACCTCGCGTTCGCGCAATGACCGCAGATCCCGCAAGTACTGTTCACGTTCCTCTGCGGTAAGAGCTGCCAGCTCTTCCTTGTTGAGTATCTTCATGGCCGTACAGGAGCGTCCCACGCTCCAATCTGCATCACCAGGTGATCATGCGATGCGCTTTCTTGAAATTCTTATACGTCTGCCACAGGGATCGCATGACGATCTTCTTTGCAGCATCATAATCCTTCTTGTCCTTGAGCGCCGTAATCCGGCTTTCTCTACTGCTGGAAAACATGCCCTTGACTGAATCCTTCGAAGGCAGAGGCACCAGGGGCTTGAACAGGTCATAGACCCCCCGTCCTATACTGAGGAAAGGATCGATAGGATAGTACCATGGTTCCTTCTTCTCCTCTTTGTCCTCCTCCTTCTTATCATCATCAGCAAGATGCCGGAATGATTCCGGCAATTGGACCTTCGCTTCATCAAGGAACTTTACCAGGTCATCTCCCAGCAGTCGCATGGCGTCCATCAGCGAATTGTCTATGCTCATAAGCAAGTCCCAATCCTGCTTCTGCTTGAGTTTCTTGTAATTCTCGATATCCTCCTTAGTCCAGACATAGGCGCGCAATGTAAGCTCCGTGCGTCCCACATGGATCGGACCCTTCTGCTGCCAACTGTCCTTGGCATGGAAATCCATCGACGGCATGGTCCGATGGAACACGTGGACCAGTATGCAGGGATAATATTTGCCTTTGTCTCGCTCATTGGATTGGTACGCAAGAGTCTCCACCTCGACCAAGGATCCCTGGAAGGAATTGATCAAGTACGCAGAATCCATCCGTGCGCTGCTTGCAGCCATCTTGTGGTTGCCGCTATCATGCTGCTGGAGCTGCAACATCTCTATCTGCTTCAGATAAGGCTTTATCCAGTCCATGTACATGCGTATCGTCTGGAAATGCTGCCCGAGATACCGTATCTGGAAGTTCCGCTTGGCGCTCAATTCATGATAAGTTTCTGTCTTCCATCGCAGGAACTGGAATAGCTTTCGCTTGAGCATGGTCTTGAGATTCTCATTGAACTCTAGGTTATCCACATAGGAATTGACCTTATTCTCCTTCATCGGCGGGGCATTGAAGAACAGATCAGGCAGGATCGTGTAGCCGACTTTCTGCGCCAGACCGATGACCGATGACGGATTCTGGGTGCCGCCCTCTACCAGATCGATCCAGATCCCCTTAAGCGTCTTCTCCGCTGCAGCGGCGGTATCCTTGTCATCTTTCTCAGAGTCACTGTAGTACCCCAGACGCTCGCGCAACATCCGCAATTCCCGTACGATACCGAACAGATCCTTGACCATGCGGCCGATAGTCGCCATCAGGTTGGTCACCTGTCCCTGCTGGTTGGAAAGACGTGCTTGCATATCACCAAAGATGCTTGACGAAGCCGATGCAGCCACAAGGTCTGTTATTTTTTCAAGATTGTTCATGCTCCAGTCATTAGTCAGATGCCCCATGATCCAGTAGTAGATATCTTCGACATGATGAGAATCTGACTGATACCAGAGACGATATCTTTTTTCGGGAGCAGGGAATCCGCTCTTAGAGAAAACATTTGATCGCACCTCAAGTTCCTCTTCCTTGAACCCTGCCTCCTCGATAGGGTCCTTGGGCTTCTCTTCTTCCTTTTTGTCTGCCATCCTTGTTCTCTCTCATGCCGTCCGCGGCCGGAAAAGCACGATCGTATTGCCTGTCACTTGCACCAGAGTGCTTTGTGTCCGTTCAGCAAGCGTCTCCGCAACCTCCTGACGCCTGTCGATGAGTGGGAATGCACGCAGAAGGCGTATTTTTATCAACTCACGTCTTTTCAGGTGCTTGCTGATCTCCTCAATCACCCCCTCACTTATACCAGCCTTTCCCAACCGCCCAATAGGATCCACCATTTCTGCCTGCTTGCATAATGCCGGTATGACCATAGT
>CAZMDB010000084.1:0-5932 GCA_964565095.1 uncultured Methanosarcinales archaeon
GATAGCGATATTTTTCGGAGAGCGATTAAGCCGAGCCTGTTTATTTGCAAATGTGGTTAATTGCTTTTCTGTCACTGATCCTCCCACATAGATTGAGTTGCCCTCGATAGTGGCGGTTTGGATACCTGGGATTCTGCGTAACGACATCAGGGTCCTGCCTATTTGAGGTCCGTCAATGCGTCCGCCGTCTATGAGTGATACATCCAGTCGGTACATATGCTGTTGATTTTCTGCCATAGGCGGCGAAAATCATGGGTATTTATATATTTTGTCACTTTTGGGTAAATACACTGAAAAGATTTAAATATCTGTCCATCCTCTCGGATCCTAATGACGATCGACGAGGCAGTGCGGGCGCGTATCCAGAGCGGGTATGTCACCTGCCAAGCAGCAAAGTGCGATCTGCGCACTCTCAGCGATCCGTGGGACCGTGTGGCATATTGCAATAGTCTGCTCAGTATCGCAGGGCTTGAACTGGAGCACGTTGATTCGTTTGCAGATGCACAGACGGTGCGTTTTCTTCAGAAATATAGGAATGTCGCTGGAGTCGGTCTGAGGAACCAGTCCCGCACTGACAAGATGACGGGGATAGGGAATACAGATGCACTCGAAATCCGTCTGACAAGGACTCAGAATCCACCATCGACATATGCTATCTGTCAGGTAGATATCGATCATTTCAAGAGTATCAACGATACCTATGGACATGAGAAAGGTGATCGTGCCATCCGACAAGTCGTACGCCTCATGCAGGAAGCCGTGCGTGGTACCGAGCGTGATATCAAGCGCTCCAATGAGTTCTTCCGTAATTATAATGGTGACGAATTTGTCATCTTCCTTAACAGGATAGAAGAAAAGGATGCTCTTGCGGTGGGACAGCGTATCGTTGATTATGTAAGCGATAATTCTGAAGGGATTGTCAGGGAGGGTGAGAATATCACCATCAGCATGGGAATTGCCATAGCGCAGCAGGGACAACCTCCGCAGGAGATGATGCAGTGCGCTGATCAGGCGCTGTACCAGGCAAAGGAGCAGGGACGCGATCGCGTCATCATGTATCAGGAATAATTCTTGATTTTTTCCCATCCATATCTTTATATAGGTCTTTTTGCCATTTTCCCCCATGAGACGATTCCTTTCTGGTGCGAAGCCTTACTTCATCATCCTCCAGTATGCAGCAGACGTCCTTTCCTTCTGGCTTGCTCACTTGGTTGCCTATTGGTTCGCATTCCCGCAGCAGGGACCGCAGTTGTTGTTCTTCCATACGCGCTTTTTCCTCATCGCCTTGCTCATCCTCATCGTCAGTTTCTCCAGGGAAGGGCTGTACCGCAATAAACGGGTGCTTTTCGATGACAGCGAGTGTATGAAGATCCTGCGCTCGACCATGACCACTTATCTCATCATTATTGTCTCGATGATCCTTCTGGCAGTGCTCAATCCGATGTTCTATCTTGTGGAGACCTTGACGTTCATCCTGGCAGTGCCCCTTATCAGTGTGGAGCGATTCATCCTTTCGAAGGTGATCTACTGGTTCCGCACGCAGGGGTATGATCAGAAGCGGGTTATCATCTATGGGGAAGGGATAGGGGATCTCAAGGCAAAAGTCGAAGAGAACGGGTCGCTGGGATACCGGATAATTGCAGTGACGAATTCTCCGGACGATCTGCGACGGCATCTGGAAGAGGCGGAGGTCGTATTCCTCAAGGCTGATCATGTGGATGATGAGATGCTGAATCTGATACTGAACCATCAGGAAATAACATGGAAGGTCATCTCCAATATTCTGAATCTTGTCATCGATCCCGTAGACTTTGATGAGTTCAAGGACTATCCCATAATCACCGTGCATAATCGTAGTGACCAGAAGAAATACCGTTTCCTCAAACGTGCCATCGACATAATCATCTCTGGGCTGCTCCTTTTGCTTCTTCTTCCTCTTTTCGCCCTTGTTGCATTGATGATCAAGGTGACCTCCCGAGGACCCATCTTCTTCCGTCAGGAACGTCTGGGCAAGGACTTGCGTCCGTTTGTGCTGTACAAGTTCCGGACTATGTATGATGGTGCTGAATCCAAGAAGCGTCACCTGCACAAGCAGAATGAGGTGACAGGACTCTTCAAGATGAAAGATGATCCGCGGATCACTCCGCTAGGACGGCTGTTGCGTCGCAGTTGTCTGGATGAGTTGCCGCAGTTGTTCAATATCCTAATAGGGGATATGTCGCTGGTCGGGCCACGGCCGCACCTGGACAAAGAGCTCAAGCATTTTTCGGGATGGCGCACACTGCGCTTCTCGGTCAAGCCGGGGCTGACCGGGATGTGGCAGGTCAATGGCCGCCATGAGCTCAATTTCGACAAGGCGGTGCTTTATGATATCTATTATGTGAAGCATCAGTCATTGATACTTGATGTTTCTATCCTTCTCAAGACGATACCAGCTATACTTCTTAATAGAGGGCGGTTCTAATATCCACTGTTATCGTCCAGGAATAGTGGTTATTCCGGCCGAAATCCGGACATAACCTTTAAATATATGTTAATCTTTCCGTAGGTTTGTGAGGTATTAGTATATGAAAAAGGCAATCATTCTCATAACAGCTTTTCTTATCTTGACGATATCATCTCTGGCTCTTGCGGCTCCGCTGTCAGAGGAGGAGAATACTATCATCCTGCGTGAATACGGGATCGATGCAAACGCTTTGTACGAGGAGCAGGCCGGGGATACTTCAGGCGAACAGGTTCTGGGCGTGCAAAGCATGGAAGCTACTTCCGAGGGGCGGCTGACGGTGATAAGCGGAACCGTCATGGATCTGCACACTGGTGAACATGTGGGTCAGGATGTGATGGTCGAGGTGTACTGTGAGCATGAGAACGTGACCAGCCTTATCGGTGTAGAGCGCACTGATCCGTTCGGTATGTATTCTGTGGCAACATTCAATATGTGGCCCTTCAAGCCCTGCGCGCAGGGTGATGATGCATGGGTCATCGTCAAGGATTATGAAGGATCCGACTGGGAAGGAGAGCGTGTCGAGGTCCAGCCGAAGGGTTTCTATGATTATGCAGTATCGAATGCTTGGGTCGGTGTGCCTGAGTTCTCGACGATAACACTAAGCATGGCTGTTATTGTGGGCATACTAGGATTCGTCCTGGTACGCAAGAGGGAGTGAATCGCATGAAGGTCCCTTCTTTCTTCACAAAGCCATATGTCATTGCGACCCTAGCCACGATCATTGTGGTGGTGGTCGCTGTATTGGTGTTCCGCGGCGGAAATCCGCTGACAGGACGTGTAGTCCAGGAAGTGGACGCCCAGGGCGCGCAGCTGGATGCTGATGCAGACCTGGATGGTGTCGTCGATCTTGTGGACCAGTGCGAAGAGACTCCGGCAGGAGAATCTCCTAACGAGGATGGCTGTTCCTGCAGTCAGTTGGATCTGGGTGCGTATGAACAGGATCAGAATCCTTGCACGGAGGTTGTCTGCCGCGATGGTCAGATATTTGAAGAGGCATTTAGCGGACAGCTTGATGAGTTTGTCCGATGCCCCTCCACCATCTGCGATGGGAATGAACTTGTGACGTATCCGGAATCCAATTTCTCCTACTGCGAGGATGGAGAGAAGGTAGAATGGAGCTGTGAGGAGCTGTCGAGGGAAGAGAGCGATCGGTGCGTGACAGAGCTTGTCCATCAGGGACGCAGCGGTTTTGCTCGTGTGGTCCAGACTTTTGCCGCAGGTGGTGGCAGTGGCGGATCAGGTCCGGCACAACCGGATGATGATATTGATGGCGTGCCTGAATTCTCGTTGGGCACAATGGCGCTTGCGGTCGTGGGCGTGTTTGTCGGTATGACATTGCTGCGGAAGGCATGAAAACCATAGCTTTTTATAGGATGTTTTCTTTGAAGAGTCTATGGAAATATGGCAGAAGATCCTTCTGGGCTTTAGCATTTTTCTGATTGTACGCTATTTTCTGGCTAGGTATCTGGTGCGTAAGGCCAAGCAGCGGCAGTTCTATCGTGAATACGTGGATGTTTTGACCTCACCGCAATATCGTGTCAAAGGGAATTTTGAGTCGTAAAACACCATTTTTTTAAGCGTCAGAAACATTCCGGGCGCATGGAGAACTGGGATAGGCAGATGCGCGATTGCTGTCATGATATCATCTGGCGTCTCTATACACAGGGATCAGAGGGGGATTCCTGCAGGCAGGTACACGAGGGCCAGCAGTTCTTTGTCTATCAAGGGAGGTTGTTTGATGTAGGGAGGACAGACGGCGGTATGGAACATGCGCAGGCCATGGTCTGTGTGCACCTGCCCAGTGAGGACCGCAACGATCGCGTGGAAAAAACATATTGTTTTTCTGTTGAGGGGAGGGTCTCTATCAGGAGGGAAAGATATCGTGATGGCAGGATCGTGGAGTCTGAGATCCGTGCCTATCCCGTGTCAGACGGATGTCGTCCTTTTGCAGCCGAGCATTTCATGGATGTGTTCAATATCGCGCATCTGGTCGATGGGACAATCACATGGGGTAAGGCATAAATAGCAGGGATGCTCTCTATGTGGTATGGATTACCAATCAAGAATTGCATCTTTCTATCAGTTATTGTGTCAGACCACTGATCCCATGCATTCTGAGGGAGTTATCGAGCACAGGTTCTCAGCCGATGGTGTGGATGTCCACGCTCAGGTTGCTAGAATGGAAGGTGCTGTACCGATGATTACGTTGCGGATGCCGCGACTGCCCAAGTATGGGATGCGGAATATGCCGGTCAGTGAGCGGAAGGTGTATCGGTTCAATACTGAGGGAGATGCGATGATGCAGACCGAAAGCTATTCGGGGGGAGGTATGGAGATCGTGGCATCGGGACGCCTCACTGCTGATGGCACTTCGGAAGGGTTCTCGCAGCGGGCCCTGCACCAGGCTATGTCGCTGGTTGATAGCCTCCAAGCACGGTTGAAATCTGATTAGTTCATCGTCAGATGTCCGGTAAAGCGGTCGATATCTTCTTCTCCTGCAGGGCCGATCGCGCAGCAGGTGACCGTGCCAGGTGCGATGCAGGTGCGCCCGGCATCTGTGATGATGGCTGTAGTAAGCCCATAATCCTTAGCCTGTTGCGCAATCTGGTGAAGCGTTCTCTCATCGGGCACCTTGACGGTGACTTTTTTCTGGCCCTCGCTGCGCCACTTCTGGATGGTTGCTTTGTCTGAGCGTAGGACAGCCTCCACTGCTGCATGGGCAGCCTGTGCAGCTGCTTTCCCTTTTGGGAGTTTGAGGTCCTGGCGGATGATGATGACCTGTTTGTATGCCATGCACATGGCGCACATCATGTGCTTATAAATGTGTATCTCGAGAAAAGATAAATTTATATATAAGTATAGGAAATTGTATACTAATGTCGCAATTTGCTTTTCCAGAACTGGATCTGCCCCATGAGGTACTTGTCATATCGGGCGCAGATGGGATTCTCCCTCAAGACACCTATTCTCTGGTCAATCTGGGGGAGAGCCAGTTCGGGATACTCGTGCCGAAAGGTGGTGTGGCTGCCGCATTCTTCAGGAATAAAGCGCTGTGTGTCAATGTGCTTCTTAATAAGATACCTGCGGCAGGCTACGGCAACATCTATTCGTTCCGGGAGCTGTTGCTCACACAGGTGAAGACGCCGCAACGGGATGTATGCGCAATAGAGGAGTCGGTAGTGTCCATAGAGTCCGAGATAGAGCGGACCGTCGATACTGGCGACTGTTATCTGCACATCTGCCGGATGCTCTCTACCATGCGCCATCGGCGCCGTTCCCTGATGCAGAATCTGCAGAAGCTCGGATTTTGCGTGGAGCAGCATTCGCCTTGATGAGATGATCACCATTGGCCATCCGGATGCAGAACTCAAACCACTTGCATAGAAGCTTAAGAGTAATAGTAGTGCGGGCAATGCGCAGGAGCCG
>CAZMDB010000085.1:0-5876 GCA_964565095.1 uncultured Methanosarcinales archaeon
CCTTTTTCAGTTCGCTGATAAGATCCGAATAATTCTCTACATACCCAGGGGCATCGATCTGTTTGGGTCCCATCTGCAATAACTCACTGCGCGAGTATCCAAGTCTGCGGCAGGCCATCTCATTGACATCCAGAAAATTCCCTTTCAGATCATGCACAAACATAGCATCAGGCGAATCATCGAACACCACCCTGTACTCATCATTCTGCTCCTGAATGTCAACAACCACATAGCTCCCTTTCTGGGTGCTAACTCTGCGCGACCGCACCACAAAGACAACATCTTTCCTACGCGCGCGCACACCCCTGGCAAATCCCGAGTACTGCTGCTGGTGCAGGCATTCCTGTACACTCTCTGCATCGATCAGACCTGCCAATCCCTTCTGACGTAATGTCCTCGTGGCATAGCCGAATACTTCACAGAAACAGGAATTCATTCTCAGGATGCCTCCCTCCTGGTCGACCACAACCACAGCAGAAGGCATCAGATCAAGGACTCTGCAATCAGGCAATCCATCCGGCCTGGCTCCAGAACTATCCTCTCCCTCTTTATTTTGCTGCATCGCGCCCCCCACAAGCACACAGGAAAACCGCATCTGACTATATTTAAATATTGTTACTCAAGGCCTCAGAGAAATACACAATAGTATAGTAATGACAGAAACATGACCACCAGAAGCTCATTTCCGGTATATGCGCTCACGGGCATCATACATCGAAAACTTCTCACGGGCTTCACCCTGCAGGATCTCAGTTTTTCCTATTATGAGAAAGCCTGCATCATTGAGACAATCATAGAACACCGTATAGAGCTGGGACTTGGCCTCCACGCTGAAGTAGATAACCGTATTACGACAGAATATCACGTCCACACCTTGCTTCTTGAATACATGGATATCTGCAATCCGATAATCTATTCGCTGCAATATCTCCGGGATCGGCCTGAAACGTCCATCCTCAGAGACCGTGAAGTACCGCTTCCGGAGCTTCTCATCCATCTCACGGAACTGGATCTCTTCATAGACTGCTTTGCGTGCCGCAGAAATCGTGTGCGCATCAATATCCGTGGCGGTCAGTTCCACTTGGAATCCCTGCAGATCCTTACCCAGATGCTCCATCAAGCAGATCATGATGGAGACAGGCTCCTCACCTGTAGAACAACCCGCCGACCATATCCGGATCCGACGCTTCCCTGATAATCGCGCAGCCGATATCAGATCCGCAACGACCCTCTCGCGAAAGACCTTCCACATATCCGCATCGCGAAAAAAGTGCGTGACATGTATGCTCATTTCCTTGCTGAGCGCCTTTTGCTCTTTCTCATCACGCTGCAGAAGAGACTTATAGGAAACCAGGTCGCTACCGGTCGCACGCAATCGCACCTCTACCCGTCTTCGCACGAAACTGGATGAATACTGCCGGCAATCGAACCCCAGACGCTTGGACATGATGTCTTCTATGGCCCCGAACGCCTGCTTTTCATTGATGTTCATCTCTTCCTGCAAAATGCGATCACTCTCAGTTCGTCTATCATCGAGATCGTATATAAATATTATTCATCAACAAAAGTACACTCATCCGTACTCATTGATCCCATCCTTTGTCTTCACAGTAATCTTGCCGCTCTCAGTATTGAATCTTATCGTGCGGCCAGTAGCACCACCCGTCTTATCCAGCACGATAGGTATACCTAGCGCTTTGAGTTCCTTACAGACCATATCGTAGTTGCGTTTACCGATATTCATGAAATCCTCATCCGACATCGCACCGAACATATGTGCACCACCCGCCACACGTGCAGATATCCGTTCCTTCTTGCACCCCTTCTTGATCAACTCATCATACATCGCGCGGATCGCCACATCAGCAAACTTGTTGAGCGCCTCGCCTGAGCAATTCCGCGCGCAACCCTCGCGGGTCGGAAGCATCACATGCGCCATGCCGCCGATCTTCTTCTGAGGATCATAGAGGACACACCCGATGCATGAGCCAAGACCAAGAGCCACAAGCACATCAGGGCAACGCCCGATAACATAGCGCCCCATATCAGCCATCAATTCCTCCGCCATCGATACCTCATCCATTACTCCACGCCGAACCGGTCATGCAGCACATCCACAACCTTATTCAAAGACTCGTCCTCAAAGACCATCAGGAACCGGCCATTTATGTCATGACCTTCAATGTTGATAGCAGTATTCACACATAGGACATCTTCAGCTGACCGCGAAAGCTTGGCCAGGATGAAATCGATGATTGCCTGTGCCATATCCTGTGCCGCATGTGGCACCGAAGGCATAAGACGTAAAGATAGCATATCACCCAGAGAACTCAGGTACGCTCCCACAAATATGTTCGACATCTCCTTGAACGCCGACTCCTCCATCTCACCGAATTCCGTCGTGGTCCCTGGCTCCTGCATCATGATCATATCAATCAATTCGAATGCACCTTCCTGATTGAAGACGAAAATGCATTCTCCGGTCAATTCTCCCTGCATCTTGAGATAAAGACTCACTACGATATTCTCAGGACCCCCGAGCTCTCTGGAAAAATCCCGCAAAGGTATGAATTTTGTCTCTGGGATATTGATGTCCACCTTCATATTCAGCATCTTTGAGAGTGCCGTTGCCGCATTTCCCACACCTACATTGCCGACTTCCTTCAAAGAATCGAATTCGAGTTCACTCAACTGCTTCTTCTTCACATTAATTCACCTGATTCATACGATCCAGCGCGCCACCCATCAACGCGTTCACATCCATGACAAGAGCGACCGTCCCGTCGCCTAGTATTGCGGCCCCACTGACACCGACCATTCCTCGCAGACTGTCATCATCCAGTCCCTTGATCAATATCTGCTGCTGCGTAACAATGGAATCCACGCAGATGGCCATCCGGGCGTCATCCGATTCCACTATCACTGCAGTATACACCGACGACTGCATATGCCTGAGATTCATGCGAGAATCCGTATACAGCAACTGTATCGGCTCACCATTGAGCACGAACACATTCTGGCCCTGGATACTCTTGATATCGCTATCCTTGATATCCACAATCCTGTCGATACTGTTTATCGGGATCGCGAATTTCTGATCTTCCAATTCCACAATGAGCGTGGCAATAATCGCCATGCTGAGCGGTAGATGGATAGAAATCTCTGTACCTGACCCGATCTGGGAATCCAGTTTTACGGTTCCTCCTATCTTCTTGATGTTATTCATCACCACATCCATGCCGACACCACGCCCTGACACTTCTGTAACCTGCGCGTTCGTACTGACTTTAGGCATGAACACCAGCATCTGCAGATCCTTGTCTGTCATTTTGGAGACTTCCTCCTCTGGCATAATCCCCTTCTTGAGAATAGAATCACGTACAGCATCGGGGTCAATTCCTTGTCCGTCATCGATAACCCGTATGACCGCTTTTGTCTTCTGGCGTTCCGCTATGAGTTTTATCGTTCCCTGCGGATCCTTCCCCGCATTCTCACGGGCTGTCGGCTGCTCTATACCATGATCCACAGAATTGCGCAGCATGTGTACAAGAGGATCACCGATCGCATCCAGTATGGTCCGATCCAATTCCATCTCTGCTCCCTCGATAACAAGATTCACTCTCTTATCCTCGTGCTTGGCAAGATCACGCACCATACGCGGGAAACGATTGAACACCTGGCCGACCGGGATCATGCGTTGCTCCATTATCTCATCCTGGATATCCTTGACCAGCCGGTCCACGTTATAGACCACACTGGATAGCTCCTTATCCACATACTTCTTCGTCAGATTCTCAAGGCGCATCTTGCTGATCAGCAATTCTCCGACGTAGTTGAGCAATTTATCAAGACGCTTCAGATCTATCTTGACCGACTGCACCTTGACAGCAGTATCGTTGTTCTTTTTCACGACACTCTGCTTCTTGTTCTCCTTGTGATGCATGTGAAAAGTATCCGGTAAAGGCTCACCGGGACTTGTGATGCAGGAATGCTGCACACCGCTGACACCATTGATCAATTGCTCGATAGCTTCCTTCCCCTCCTTTGATGAAACGATGAAATCAGCGACATTGAGAATACCTTTGTCTATGTCTGAAGGCTGCGTGGCTAGTATACTGGCTACCGTAGATAGTTTGCGCTTGCACAGCTTCGCCTTGGCATTGCGCAACGCATTATGCTCGTCGAAAAGCAGAGTCACCCGCAGGACGGTTTGCCTTTTTCCTTCAGAAGCAATCTTCTTCTTGAGCTTGGCATCCATCGGGAACTCTTCTTTGAACGGTTCGATCGGGGCTTTCTCTTCTCCGCTCTCCAGATACTGCTTGACCTTAGGCATGATCACAGAACTATCCACCACATCCTCGTGCGTGTCTTTGATCGAATCCAGACCATCTCTAAGGACATCAGCTCCTTCCAACAGCACATCCACCAGATCGCCGTTAGCAGCGATCTTCTTATTCCTGACCGCATCCAGCAAATCTTCAAGAGCATGTGCAAGATTAGAGAATTCCTCAAAACCCATGGTAGCAGCATTGCCTTTCAATGTATGGAATGATCGGAACAGCTTATCCACTACCTCCTTATTATCCGAATCACCCTCCAGATCCAACAGATCGTTATTGAGGCTATCGACATAATCCTGGGCCTCTGAAATGAATGCATCAATGTACTCTGCGTCTACCATATGACTTCCCCCTTTTTTGCATGATTCCTGCTCCATGTCCGCAGGCCTATCTTTTTATATATTCTGATTTGCAACCTCACACTTCGATCAGCTGTGCCAATGCGACAGCCATCTTATCAATATCCACTACCATATCCGCAAGATTAGCATCTACAACAGCTTTGGGCATCCCATAAATGATGCTGGTAGCCTCACTCTGCGCAAGCACCGTCCCTTTGCTGCGCTTGATCAAATCGGCTCCGTTCTTTCCGTCCTGTCCCATTCCAGTCAGTACAATCGCGATCGTATTCTGACCGAAGATCCGGCACGCGCTACGGAAGAGCACATTGGCGCAGGGACGTACGCTCTCCTCTTTGGGGCCCTGGTGGAGCCGGATCACATTCTTGTCATGTTCAGCCTGCAATTCCATATGATAATCGCCCGGAGCGATGTAAGCAGTCCCATCCTGCACATCCTCGCCATCCTCGGCTTCTTTCACATGGACCGCACACAACCCGTCAAGGCGTTGAGCCAGGCTCTTGGTGAACCCTGGCGGCATGTGCTGCACGATCAGGATGGGCGAGGGGAACCCTTTCGGAATATCCTTCAGAAAAGCCTCAAGTGTCTGCGGTCCACCGGTGCTTGACCCCACAGTCACTATCTTCTTCAGAGATGATCGTCGCAAAGGATGATCTATGCGCGCATGAGGACGCGCGACAGATTCTGCTGCAACCGTCGCAGCAGATGCCGCACGCATCGTGGAGCAGTACCGCTCGAAAAATGTAGCATCCGGAGCGTCGGGCTTCGCGACAAAATCAATAGCGCCAAGGCTCAGGCATCGCACCACCACATCCTGCTTACCGACCATCGGACTGACCATCACCACACGTGTGGGATTCTCCTTCATAATCTTCTTGAGCGCCTCCATCCCATCCATACGTGGCATATTGATGTCCAGGGAAATGAGGTCCGGGCGTAGATCCTTGTTCTTCTGCACTGCGTCATTGCCGTCTATGGCAAGACCTGCCACACGGAATCCATTAATCTTTCGTATCTGATCAGACAGTATCCTGCGCATCAGGGCAGAATCATCAACTACCAGTACACGCTTCTCTTCAGCTACCATCTCTTACACTTTCTACGCAAAATTCTCGAGCACTTCCTTGATATCCTCTGGCTTGAAAGGCTTAAGGATGAAATCAGCAGCACCGCTATC
>CAZMDB010000086.1:0-5846 GCA_964565095.1 uncultured Methanosarcinales archaeon
ATGGTACGATACAAGCGGAACATTTACAGAAATAGAAGGAATCTGCGCTCCAGGCTCGTATGATTGTAACAACCCATCCACTGCACGTGCCTATTGTGGCGTCCAGTCAGACACCGACGTACTCTCAATAGACGCAAGCCCATGTGACAACAGAACCGGATCACTCAGCTGCGATACCGATTACATCTCCGTAGCACAGGATACACAGGCAGACAATTATTCAGTCGAGGTAGGAGACGCAACTACCCTTACCATCAATCTGACAGGAGAAAAGAATGTGCTTGGTGATCCGCAACCAGCAGACATAATGCAGGTGCTCGATAAGAGCGGATCAATGGCTTCTCCAAAGATAGATACGGCTAAGTTGGCTCTCAAGAACATCTGGGAGTACATCTACAACTTCTCGCAGAACAATCCACAACATAACTATTACAAGATGGGCTTTGCAAGCTTCAATCAGGACCCGCAGATCAATGCATATCTTGATTATGTTGCACAATATCCTGCGTTCACCTTCTACCCAGTGTTTGCCTGCGGCTGCACCTGTATCGGATGCGGTATAAATTACTCAGCGCAGAATAATTTTGAAGATGCATCACTCAGCTGTCAAGATGGAAGCGTGGAGCAGGTAATGATCATCGCCTCAGACGGGCAAGAAAATGTGGCTCCATACCTTGATGATATCAAGTCCACCTATGCATCAAGCGATATCACCTTCTACACAATTGGTATCGACCCATCTTCAGGATGGGCGAACAAGCTTGATGAAGTTTCTAAATGGGGAACAGGAAAGGGAGCATATTTCTCCGCGACAAATGTCGACGGATTGTATGAAATCTACAAGAATATTGTTGACATCTATTTATCGAACCAGTCAGCAAGCGCAATTGAGGTGCGTTTGAATCTAAGCGACGAGTTTGAATTTGTCAGTGCATCGATTGCGCCAAGTTACCAGAATGGATCGATTGTAGTCTGGAATATTCCGGGCATAGAAAAGGATCAACTCAAGCAGCTGACAGTGACCGTCAACACGACATCAGGATCCGGAGTGACCGATGTGATCCGTGCCGCAAACTCATCCGTAACTAGCTTCAATAAATGCGGTGCAGAAACACTTTCGCTTACTGCGATCAAAGCAGACATCCAGAGTAGTGCCGTATGTGGAAACGGAATACTAGAAGACGGAGAAGAGTGTGATGATGGAAATCTCTTTGATGGGGATTTCTGTAATTCCACATGCCAGCTCCAGCAATGCGCAGGTTCCTGTGGAGACGGCATCCTTGATCCAGACGAAGAATGCGATGATGGGAATACTGACAACGGTGATGGCTGTAATGCAACATGCAATTTAGAATCGTGTACGATGAGTAAAATTAATAATTATTTCCCGTTTTCAGGTTCATACAAAGACTATATCGGTGCCGCAGATGGACTGGCTGATGGATTTCCGCGTCTTGAAGATGGGTATGTGAACTTTACAGAAGGTTTCTTGCGCTTCCCATCTCATTCCCTATCAAGACCACGTGGCAATAGCATCTCTTTCTGGGTGAGGCCGGAATATGCCCATTGGCATACCATAATGGGAACAGACACTGATGCAGATAATCATTATACAATCACGTTACGTGATAATGTTATCCGTGCAAAAAGATATAATAACAACAACAGAGGTCTTGTACTCAATCATACAATCCCTATGGGTAGCTGGACACATGTAGCAATCACCATGGAGAAGCCTACTTCTTCCGATGCTCTGGGAAAGTTGTATATTGATGGTGTTCTTGTGGATACAGATGTTTGGGGTATCGGGTTCCATAAACCTTATGCAGAGTTTGAAGTGTTGGGCGCCGGCATCAATGATGGCGTATACAGTAGTAGCACATTCAACGGCTCTATTGATGAATTGATGCTCTTTGATGATGTACTGACGGTCTCAGAGATATCAACGTTGGCATCCAATAGATCATTTTGTCCATCACTTCCGGTATGCGGCAATGGTATTTTAGAACCAGGCGAACAATGTGATGATGGGAACAACGAGTCCAACGATGGCTGTACCGCAACATGCCGTCTTGATGATCCTTGCTCAGACTCTTACCTTTCATGGCTGATACAGGGACAAGAGGAGACAATCCAGCTACGCCAAGTCGATTCACAGACCTTTGAATTCGACGCGCCGGCACTCAACGACACCTCACAGTTGGAAGTACAGGACAGGAAAAAACTTAGAGGAGACTTTAAGGTCAATTTTACTGTAGAGAATATTTCATACGGATCAGGGCCGATGGAACGTGCTGTAGAATATGCAACGCTGATGATAGATGAAGATGTATCAGGTGTGCGTGATCATGGCTTTATCAGCATCCATTCAAAAAATCATACAGATCCGACCCCGGTAATTTCGGCAAATTATATCGAAAATGTTGATGCGCATAGGCAAGCAATTACAGATAATGATCCGAGTACCGACCCCAGTGATTATACCAACCCGTCATCTCAATATCCATTCACGCCTGGAACAGAGTTGCGGATAGAACGTACGGCGGACACATGGAATTTCATATATGATGATGGCACTGGTCCACAGACAATCCTCACCAAATCAGGAGCAGCTATTGGCAACGCGAACATCTCCATCTATCAAGCACGTGACATGACACAATGGGAACGCGACAATTATCCTCAGGGAGATGGATCATGGGCACCAAGCATGTATTCGCGTTGGTCATACGACATCGACGCCTCCGCGTACGCGTGCCATTTTGCCTGCAACATCACATCAGTTGCTTGGAATCAGTCAAACGCACGGCAGGGCGATCAGGTTCAACTCAACGTGGTTACAGAAGGGTGTACGGATGGTACCACGGTCAACTTCAGGATATGGGAAGATGATACGTGGAGTGATGATGAGGCCTCGGTACAACCTGCACCAGCCACCCTGACGGGAAATGAAGCGCATACATTCTGGACCGCTGAATGGCAGAATGATTGCGGCGGACTGTGCCTGCCGCCTGAATACTATTTCATAGCGACGATCCCTGAGGACAACATGCAGTCAGGCCACCTGCTCACACATAATACATGCACTCCCGGAGAAAAACGACTATGCGGGGATTTCATAGATGCTAATGCTTGTTCCAGAGGGATACAATCTTGTGACAATGATGGAGAATGGACCAACTGTGACTATGATGATCCGATCACCGAGATCTGTGGAGACAATATTGACAATGATTGTGATGGGAGTGTAGATGAACAGTGCCATGGTACAGTAGAGCAGTGCGGAGTCAAGTTGAATCGCACAGAACCGTATTACTGCGGAGATGATGATGGAGTCTGTCCGATGTTCTTCGAGGATGCGCAAGGGAACAGGATCACCTGTGAACCTCCGTATGCAGATCCCGATTGCCCGGATGCCACCCGGTCCATCTCATTCCAGTTCAATCATCCGCCGCAGAGCAGCGGCATAGAGGAGATGTCGAATACAGGTGCAGGAACTACATTGCAGAAGCGGGAGAATTACCATAATGGCATCTACACTGCAGCAATCCGTATCAGTGGAGACGCAGCACCCACCCCACGTGGTAGCATGAGTGAGATTAACTTCACGGATAGCTTCACCGGAGGCTATCTCCGGACGGTACTCTTCGACGGCCATGAGATGCGTACCTGCGCGGAAGCAGACCCGGATGAATCATGCTATACCTATGATGACACTGCAAGAAGATTGCGGGTATACCATCCACTCTCAGACCATCTGTTGCTTGTGCAGTTTGACGCCTTAGGTTTCAGCCTCGGCCTTTTCCTGCTCGTGCTGCTGGGCGTACTCATTCCGATCGCACTAATACATTATGTGCGTACGCATCATCACGCGCACCTGCATCTTGATATGTCTGCTTTGACGCACAGGGTCACGGTGCCTCATGATGATTATGAGAAAGTCAAAAGATATGTCAAAGGCGCTCTTGATCAGGGATACGAGAAAGAGATCATCAGAAGAAAGCTTTTAAAGCACGGCTGGGAGAATCACGTCATCCAGATGGTCTTCAAGGATGTGCATGTCAAGCACAAGGATGTCAAGAAGCTGGAAGATTATATCAGAAGCGCGATTCCCATGGGTATTTCCAAAAAAGAGATGCATGAAGGTCTCAAGAAAGTGGGATGGACAAAGAACGAGATCGATAAGGCTATGAAGAGAATCCAGGAGGAGGAAAAGTGATGAAGCAGGAAATTGTGATTGCAAGCATCGTTCTCTTTGCGCTTCTGCCTACACTTGTTTTTGCCGACACCGTTCCGTTCTCATTTGGAGGGCTATTGAAAGATAGTTCCAATGAGGTGTTTGATGCCGGAGCATGCCCACCCGGATATACCAAAACATTGGCGCATGCAGCAGACAACCAATATTGTGATTTTGCGCCAGTATATTATTGTTATAAAGAAGATAATGGAGCGGGGACAGTCAACGAAGGCATTTATGATTTTGGGGGAATCTACGACATAAATTTTGCTCGTAGAAATCCAGCGACAGGTTCATATTCTTGCCCAGGAGAATTTTCGACAGTAAAATTAGATCAGGGATTTGCATGTATGAATGGTTATAAAGGAAATGTGTGTGGTCCTGCGGAAAAGACTAATGACATGTATTCATGTATTGCCAATGATGATGATAATCGATATAATGGCAGATGGCTTTTTGGCGGGATGTATGGAGAAGGGCATGATAGAGATGGATGGCTCGGTCCGCGTCTGAGAAGTGCTGGATACGATGTGCGAAAAGTGGGCGCTACCATGTTTTTTGATAATCCGGCCACCGGCAGACAATCTTGCCCTGACGGCTATACTGCCTATGCGGTACGTGATGGATACTGCACTGCCGATAATGCGCTATACTTTTGCCTGAAGAATGTTCCAAGCATAACCTGTTATCGTGATCAAGATAATGATAAGTATGCTCTGACAGGGGATACTTTGGAATTTTCTGAAATGTATTTCTCAGGATGTCCAGCAGATTACAAGCAGTCTGCAGATCTCATCCAGACCTCAGGTGACTGCGACGATACAGATCCCAAAATCAATCCAGGTGCGACAGAAATATGCAGCAGCGGAGTGGATGAGGATTGCTCAGGTGTGGACGAAGTATGTCCCGACCCCCCTTATGATTTCGGGGGCATGTACAGTCCCATCGCAAACAACCCAGCTACAGGAGATAAGTCGTGTCCGGATGGCTATTATGCACGGAAAACATGGGGTAGTCATGGTGCGGTACACGTAGGTGACAATCCTGTCTCGTTCTGCTTCCGCCAGCATCAGACAGGAAGAGATCCGCTCTATGATTTTGGAGGTATGTATGGTCACGCAGGCCGTAACCCGTTCACCGGACGTCGTTCCTGTCCTGATGGATATCTGCGTCAGAAAATCACAGGCACGCTCAATGTGGATTACTCTTCATATTATTGTTATCGGCCGCATGTGCGGCAAGAGATGCAGTTTGGCGGCATGACTGGAACTTGCTATCGGGGAGATTATTCCCAGCAGTGTTCCCCCTCTACATGGCATAAATGCTATAATCATCCCACCACTGGTTCAACAGCGTGTCCTTCTGGTTATGATCGAAGACGTATCCTGCATGCTACGGATGTGGACTACGCCATGTATTTCTGCTACAATCTGGAATGTGGGGACGGAATACTCGATGCAGGCGAACAATGCGACGATGGGAATACAGAGTCCGGCGATGGATGCTCTATGATATGCCAATATGAGGTCTGTACCCAGCCTGGCCTTGTGGGATACTGGACGCTCAACGAGAAGGATGCAACTACTGCCCATGATTATACGGGCAATGG
>CAZMDB010000087.1:0-5843 GCA_964565095.1 uncultured Methanosarcinales archaeon
CATCATCCTTGACCTTTCCCCATGATTTTGCTTCATTTGTTGTCGCTCCGCTCATGCTGCCTGAGGTCTTATGTGCTGTGGTGATGTAGGCGGCGTACTCGGCTCCGCCGTTGAGCAGCGTGCTGAGAATCGCATGGTGCTTGGATATGCTTCCTCCTAGCGCAATAATACCTTTCTTTTCGTCATGGCTGGTGGCAAACAGTATGTTCCCGAAATCCTGGACTACATCAACCACAAAATCCTTGTGCTTCTGCTGGAACAGGTAGAGGTGGAAGCCGAAGGCACCATCAGTGATAGCTGGACAGAAAACAGGAACATTGTGTTTGGCTGCCTGATAAAGGATTGATTGCTCATCATCAAGCATCAGCCCGATCTCGCAGAGCATATCCGAGACTGCCCACCGCTTCTGCTTCTTGTAGAGTGCATCCAGGATCGGCAGCATCTGATCCTCGAATTTCATGTAACTCTCGTTATTGATGAGGATGTTGCCCACCCGGTTTATTCCTTGCTCATGCAACTCAACATCATCTGTATCGAAGCGTCCGATGGAGAACTGCTCCCCTCTGGCTTTCATGATATCCTCTTCAAGACCTCCTACAGTTGTGACAAGTACATCTGCCATGCCGAGCTCTATAAGTTGCGCAAAGAATCCTCTGAGCCCGGAGGTGACCATGTTCGAGGTGAAGGTAAGAAATATGCGCGCACTGTTCTTCTTCATGCGGACAAATACTTCAGAAACGCGAGCCAATTCTACCGATTGATAGCCGATACGGCTGTAATTGTCGACCATCTCTGCGACGGTCATGCCTTTTTTCCATGTGAAATCCTTGATAGATACCATTAGATCACCTGTAGAGAGCCAAAGAAGAGAGGACTACCTGCCTGAAACACTGACTGTGTCGAATGCAGCGCTTGGTTGTCCCATATTCGTGAGGAAAATGAGGTTCTCCTTAAAAAGGTTTGGAAAGAAAAGCGCCAACGCCTTGAAGCAAAGTCAGGAGAGCGGGTGATTGTTGCAGCCCGCTCGACGAAGAACATGCGATACGGCAGCCCAAGCACAGAACTTCGCGTTGGTGGCATCGAGAATTATACGCTCCTGCGCTTAGGAACCATCTCTGCCGTGCGGACATACGCGCCATTCGGGTTATGGTACGGAAATCCCATGCGCGGAACTATTTTATCATGATACATGCCGAGAGTACGCAGATCGACAGGCTGCCCTCTCACTTGGCCGTCCATCACTTCTGGATGCGATACAGCCGAAAGATAGAAATCGAGCGGACGTCCCAAATTCGACAGAATCTCTTTCCATGTCTTGACTGCAGTCCGTGCAGCATTTTGCGCTTCTATCCCTCTTGCCTGCGGCACTTGCACATCAACGATACCCCAATGCCCTGCTAACTGACGTTCAAGATCGAAATACCGCTGGAATTCCCGATTTCTATGTCCATGCAACTCCACTTCCTGCAGTGTCCAGGGAAGAACTATGCCATGTGAGACAGTGGCCTGCACTGCACCCGTATCCAGCGTAGCTGCAGCGCCCGCCAATTTCGGAACAGTGATCATATAGTCAGCATTTGTCAAGGCTTCTCGGCTTCTCTCTATCATATCTGTGATGAACATGGTAGATGAAGGTGAGACAATAGTGTATTTAAAATGATTGCTAAAGGTATTAATATGCTTTAGCGTATACCAGCTACATGACAGCAAATAGATTCTATCCATTCGGTATGGAACGACTGCTCAAAGCCATAAACTCTTCCCGACCTTCTGATGAAGCTGTGACTGCTGAGGAACAGAATCCTCGTTGGAGGCATCGGCCCAAGCCAGAACAATGTAAATCCTATGTGTTGGCTGGCCCGGACATCTGCACCCCGACCGGCACGCTCTCACGCGATTTTGGGACCGTCACCGTAGTATGGGGGCATGACCCTACCAAACCTGATGCTCGCACCTACAGCGCCTTAGAGTGCAAAACGCGCCATCCCCTGGAGATCGATGGTAACGTAGTAGGATCAGGGAAGATGTATATCCTGCGGACCGCCGACGATGTGAAAGTGAAGGCTCGAGGGGGACTCAAAGGACTTGCGCCGCATTATTTCATGGAGCCTACTGCTCTATGCGATCCTCTCTTCGGCGCAGCGCTGGGCTACCTGGGAGACGCTGCGGAGATTCCTCAGGGACCGGTGGCTGCCGCAATCAACATGCGCATGCAGGAATGCCTGGACCGCTCCAAAAGCACGCCATGGGGTGTCCACCTGGCCTGCCTGAGTGATCGCGTAGCAAGATGCGTGCCTCTGACAGACGGGAAAGGGCTCTACCAGGGTTCCGCTGGCCAGATCCTTCTGGTTCAGGGTTCCAGCCGCCAGGGCATGAGCGGGTTTTATCCGTTCGGACGCAAAGAGAATCTGGTATGGTATGGAGACTGCCTGTTTGAGTGAAAACATTTTTAAGTGGACGGGGTGTTTCTGGCTCCGTGGTGTACGTCGACACCCGAAATGTGCAGCCCCGTGGTGTACCAAGCCCGACTGGTTACGGTCAGTCGACACCCAAGGTGCTCTCCGGAGCAAAAAAACACGAATAAAGCCCCGTAGTGTAGCGGCCAATCATCCCAGCCTTTGGGAGTGAAGATGCACAGCATCTTCCTGAAGAAAGCTGGGGACCTCGGTTCAAATCCGAGCGGGGCTATTTTTTCTATTCGGATTTGAACATCTGCGCAATCAAAGATTGCTTGAATTCTCGTGCATAGCACTTCGAATAATCCGGGCGGGGCTATTCTCTTTATTCATACCCCCTTCGAATTTGAACATCTTCGGAATTCTTCCTCGACCTCTTGTTCTTCGAACTTCAAGGAATCCGAGCGGGGCGATATTTTTGGTGAGCACGTATTATTGAAAGAATCTGATCTACGGCGTTGTTCATCGCCTGCTCTTTATGGTCAGCCTTATAGTCTGCGTGATTTACTAAGCACTGGACCTCTACAAGGGTCCGGGATAATCTGAAGAGAGGTCTGCGCTGCTCGTACCCCTCAAGAAGAGAATGGTGTCTCTGATATCCTCGGAGGAATGCATCCCTTAGGTCTTCTCTGCCAACAAAGTGAGCAACTTCAATACGCATAAGCTCTTCTTCGGTACAACCAGCAAAGCCACCGTCAGGATCAATGACACCAGATATTTTCCCGTTCTGGACGAAAATGTTCTTCTGATTGAGATCCTCATGAATGAGTGAAGGTTTGAAGTCAGAGTATGAGCATGACTGAAAGAAATTGAGTATTTCATCCTTCAAGGCTTCCAGAGTTGCGCCCTTGAAGCTTTTTATTCGGTCTTTGACTAGTTCGAGATGCATCGACTTCCAGCTGTCGAAGGGTCCGCTTTGAATCTCGTAGAAAGGCCCCACTCCTTCTTCAGTTAAACCTCCAAATTTGGAGAAGGTGATGTTATGCAGCTTTCCCACCCACTCTCCCAGACTCTCATAATTCTCAACTGTGGTCTCTTCGGAAATTGGGACGCCTGAGAGCTTTGTCATTAGTATGAACGGGGCTGGCTCAGGATTAGAAGCGATGATTTTTGGAGCTTCCAGCTCTTGTTCTGAGATGAGCTTGTAGACTCGCAGAGTATTATCCCACTCATTCACAGAGTCGTAGATCTTGAGCACGAATCTTTCACCAATATAGACATGGTTTGCATAGGTAGAAACCTTCTGGAAGTTGTCCTGTTCGGGCAACAAAGGCAGGATTTGTTGCAGTTGTGTCATTTTTGGTTTCCTTCGTGTAATTCTTTGTCAAGACCCTTCATTGACATAAGATTAACTTGCTCTGGTTCTTTTAGTTTTTTCTTTGCCTGCAGTCTCGCAGACTTCAGGCTGGACTTTTCTATTCTGTGAGCGGCTCTGCTTTCACCTCAACATCTCTATGAGGTCTTCCGGGGTCTCGGCAAACATATCGGGCTGGGCTTTCCTGAGCGCTTCCGGAAAATTATAGCCCCAAGCAACCGCGACCACCTTGACTCCTGCTTTTTTGGAAGCGGTGATATCGCGGATCTCATCTCCTACATAGATGGCATTCTCCAAACCTCTTTTTCTTACGATGGACTTGATCTTTCTATGCTTGGCAAAAACCGAAACGTCTGCGTAGATTTTCTCGAAAGGATCACATCCTTCGATCGCGAGTGTCTTTTCCACCGCCTCACGACTATTTGAAGTCAGCAGATACAACTCATGTTGCTCTGCAAGTGCCTCCAGCATCTGCTCGACTCCCTTGTGGAAGCGCAAGAGCTTGCCCGCGTACAGCTGTTTTATCCGATGAGCCAAGGCAGGTATTCTGAACCACGGAATTTTCCACTTCTTTACCAGTTGGCGAAGAGAGAGCATGCGCAGGGCGTAGGAATCCTCTATCTCCGGGAATGCATATTCCTGACACACTCTGTTGACGCATTCAACCACCGCGTCGAACGAATCCACGAGAGTCCCATCGAAATCAAAGATGATTGCTGCCATTCCAAGAAGAAGCATCTACTGATTAATAAAAGGGCGTGAAAACCGCCCCAGAAAAAATTACCATTCGTCATCCAGCTGCGGATCATCCTCCTCCATATACTCATCTTCCTCGTCCATAGACGTCACCAAACGAGACAAATCCATGATCCGGACCAACACACAAGTCCAACACACACAAGTCATAGTCGAATGCGGCATCTTCCTCCTGGAAATACGCTTCGAAGTATCCTGGCCGCTTCTCGCACACAAGCAAACTTGCAAATCCTGCCTTCCATTTCCTGAACTGCACACTACGGCAATCTCCCGCTGTCATATCATTGACGATTTCACATTGCGAGGCATCACAGTACACAGGAAGTGAGCCTAGTTCATTTTCAAGTTCTCCTCTGGAAAATTCACGGATGGCATCTATGCACCCATCTCCAACACATATCTGCGGCACCTCATCCCGGCCCGGAAGAAGAGACTGCTCTGCGACACGATCCTTGCGTGGAATCACGCCATATCGTGCCGTTCTCACAAGACTGCGTATAGCAATAATATTGGCCATACCCATAGTATCCTTCTTCCACTTCAAAAAAAAAAAAAATCAGACGAGTATCTCGTCCTCTTCAGTTTGATTCCCCGAAGTCTCGTTCCCTGGCGTTTCATTGATTGGCGTCTCATTGACACCATCATCAATAATCTCCTCGTCTACAGCATCAGGAACCATCAATTCTCTGTGTCCGACATATTCTTCCCCATCCGTTTTTGCCACACAGGTTACATCGAACTCTTCACCTGCTGGATAGGTGTGGAATACATCCGCTGATGGAAGATCAAACAGCTTTGTGCCATCTCCAAACTCCCAGTCATAGCTATCTGCCTCTTTGTCACAGATAAGCACGTAGTGGTACATGTCACCTGCTTGTTGTGGATACCATGGCGCGACTAGCACGTCTACATAGCCATCCGGTGGATGGCGAGGATCACCTTCCACACGAATACCCAGATATCCTGTCACATGCTCATCATCATCCCTGGCCACACACGCAACTGTGTAGTCACCCGGTGCAAACTCATGGTATACACTCTGCTCTTCAACATCCCAGAGCTTCTGGCCATCACCAAAATCCCAGTCATAGCTATCTGCTTCATGATCGCAGATGAAGACATACTTATTCTGCTGTGGGTACCATGCATCTACTTTGAGAATATCCATCTCCTCCTCCGTAATGCCGCCTACCTGAATCTCCAGGATGCGCTTGACACCATTGCTTGCGCAGGTCACCAGATAGGTCCCGTCAGCATATGTATGATATACATTGTCCTGCGGCAGGTCGTAGCGTTTCTGACCATCGCCGAAATCC
>CAZMDB010000088.1:0-5834 GCA_964565095.1 uncultured Methanosarcinales archaeon
GATGTGTGATATACCAAGACGTGATCCTTCGTAGCCACTTTGGCCTGTTGAATTTTCTGTCGGATTGCCGGATTGGTGAGAATGACATTTTTCTTGCGGGTCTGCGGGAAAAAGAACGTAGGTATGACATATTGGTCCGCGCGGAAGGAGGCCCATGTATCGGTATTCTTGGCAAAGAACCGGGAATAGAGGTGCTTGAACTCCAAGGACGGATCGATCTTACCTTTACTCATAAGACTGATATTATTGGCAGAGATAACAGGTGTCCCTATGTTCTTGGCGATAAAGGCTGTGAAGAATTCGAAGTCAGAGATGACCACATGGGGCTCTATCTCCGCAAATTTTTGCGCCAGAGTGCGGAAGGTCGGGATCAGCCCCTTGGGAAGATTCCTCAGCACAGTGAAGAATGAATGCATGTTGAGCAGTTTATCATCTTTGTAGACGAGGTTGAATCCCTTGATCTGATAGGTGTGTTCGTACTTTTTTGCAAGAAACTCATAGACTCTTCCGCTGGCAAAGATATGCACCTCATGCCCTTTTGCCTGCAGATGGTCGATGACCACGCTACTGCGCGTGGCATGCCCCATGCCTTCACTGTTGACTCCATAGATGATCCGCATTCTTATCGCCAGAGGATGAGTGCCTCTTCTTCAATGAAATGCAGTTTTCCGGGTACCACCAGACAATGCAGGGGACCTCCGAAATCAACTTGCATGAGTTGTGCGGCTGTGCCGCTCTTGATCATAGGATTCGACGAACCCAGACGCGCGCAGCCTACACATTGCGTATTCTTTCCGAATATCTTCTCCTGCCTTCTGGCTTCGATCTCGAACAACTGTTCTATGCACTCATTGACTGTCATGAAACGTGAGGGCAAGGGAGTGCTGTCACCCTTTTTGATGTTTTCTCGTGCGGGCTCTGCTGTCTTTATGTCCATGAGGACCAAGGTATGGAGTCCCTGCTGTTGGTTGGCTTTGATCGTGTCATACGCATTCTCTGGCTTCCAGTCATCCTCAAAGAAAACCATAGAGGTGGTCTTGCCAAACTTGTAGAGTTCTAGACCTGTGATTCCCACTGCCGTAAGTATGGATGCATTATGAATTACCTCTACTTTGATATCGCGTTCTTTTGCCCGCAGCATGATGTCAGTATGAGTAGTCGCGCCGAACACATCACCGATAATGAGCAGTGCTACCTTGCTTTCCTTGGCAGGTTTCAGGATGGTCTCTGCAGACTGTTCCACCATTTCACGGCTTGCGACTATAACCGGCTTTTGCAAGAACTCTTCAATCTCCTTCTTACTCTCAGGCAAAATCGACGTATAAGATTCAAGAAATACCTTGTCACAGGTACTGATTATCTGCCGTGCCCGACAGCTGATATCATGTATCGATGATATACCAGTGCCGATCATATACAAGGTCATATCAGATAGGAAACGGGAAAACGACTTATAAATATTGCTGCTACGGGAATATACTTTCTGGGTGCTAACTAATCCACCATTCTTGGTTTGAGAGCTTCCAATCTAGTCGATTCGTGTATACGGGGGAGGTGGCCTCCTCAAAGGTAATATTTATCTGGATTCCGGGACGTTGCAAAATATGCAGAGGGAGGATGGCATCACTGTAGTTGGAGGATTCGTGCACATTCCCGATACGCTTGTTCGCGCGTCTCATCTGTCACTGTAATGATGTGCGCCTGGGGATCAGAGCGGATCTGTTCTAGCAAGGGGTCCTGATAGACGGATGAAAGGGTTGCGATAAAACTATTGTCGGCCTGAAGGTAGCTCTCAGCCAGTTGTCGGAATCGGTGACTATGGAGTTCCATCTGCCCTATCTCATCGATGTAGAGAATATCATTGGGAGAATAATGCTGAAAACGTGAAACCCATTTTCCAAATCCCTCCACATCTACTCCATAGCGAGACACTTTATGCTGTTTGCTGAAATCCACATGAGCAAATGTCCAATGACTCCCGTCACTGCCTATAACCTCAAATCCCAATCTATGTGTGTCTCCGGGAATCTCTCTTGTGATGAATCCACATTTGCGAGGTATCCGATCGAGTACTCGCTCAAGTATCGTTGTCTTCCCGCTGTGCGGCTTGCCGGTGATGAATAATTTTGTCATTTTTGATAATGTGTCTCCATCAGATACTGCAGTTCGGGATGTAAAGGGGAGATCTCTCTTATCTTTTTCAGGGAGAAGAAACGGACCTCTTCTACTTCTCGCGGTTCAATGTTGAATGGGCCTTCGTGGGTTCCTACAAAGGTCTTGAGGGTCTTTTTTATGCTCTTTTTGTTGTAGCCTGCAGGGTATGTATATGAATCGGTGAACCTGAGTGTAAGGTCTGTGTCTACACCAAGCTCTTCTTTGAGCTCTCTATGTGCTGCTTGTTCGTATGACTCTCCTGATGTGACGTGTCCGCCAGCGGAGGTAACCCAGGCACCTGCCGTCATGTGCTTGTTCTTACTTCGTTTCTGCAGCAGCATCTTGCCGTCCTTGTTGAAAAGGATGATGTGAACAATGCGGTGATGGTGTCCGCTGCGGTAGATTTCGGTTTTTGGTGCTTTGCCTATGACTTCATCCTGATCGTTGATGATGTCCAGACACTCTTCCATGCTCGTGGGGGAGATTGTGTGATATATAAATATGTGGGGATTTATAAATGAGAAGCCGTAAGTGATGCCACATGAACAAGAAATACGCAGGATTCGGATTGATTATCGGAGTGGCAGTCGGGTTCGGCCTTGGATTGGCAGTATCCACGCCAGTGTATGCCCCAGTTTTTGCAGGGGGAGGAGCTGGTATGGGATTGGTTCTGGGTGCGATCATCGGCAAGAACAAGTGAGGTTCTGGATAAGTCTCAGTATGAATTAAGAGAATAGCCCGGCTCGGATTATTCGAAGTGCTATGCACGAGAATTCAAGCAATCTTTGATTGCGCAGATGTTCAAATCCGAATAGAAAAAATAGCCCCGCTCGGATTTGAACCGAGGTCCCAGCCTCCAGAGGGCTGGATGATTGGCCGCTACACTACGGGGCTCTATTTTGGCCAGAAAGCCCCTGCCCGTTTATAAATTTAACGTTCAACTATCCCGCTCAGAGCCTCATATTCGCGTAAAACTTCTATCTCCAGCCTCAGATGTTCTGGACCTCTAAACGTACACTCGCTTATCAGCGGCACGCCTAGTTGTGCGACCCAGACGAGTGCATCAGGTGCCCCGTACTCTTGGATCGTACAATGGGGGCGACCCTCACCTACTGCGCTGACGTGCGCATGGCAGATCCGGCCCTTGTACCGCTCAAAGAAATCCTGCATCTGATACGCATCATGCAATGGCGCATGACCGACATCAAAGACAAAATCCATTCCTGTCTCATCCAGGAACGATCCAAACTCATCAAGTGGTGTACCTCCGGGACACAGCATCTCGGTGACCATCCGGAACGGCACCTCTCCATGATACCCTTCCATTTGATCAGGATGGACCACCACAGCATCAGCCCCTACATAATCAGACAACTCGCCCACTTTTTGCACCACATATTCAGAGTCTTTGAGTGGAATGTACGGGTAGTGGATAGATACATACTGTCTGTTTCGCACCCATTCATTGATCGGGTACTTCCAGTCCTGTGCCAGAGTAAGTTCCAGGGCGGGAAGATCCTGCTCCTGTATCAGCTCCAGAGCATTGCCCCGATCAAGACAACGATAGAAGCTTCCGGTCGCAACTCCAAGCATAGAGGTGGGATACGCATTCCATATAAATGATTTCGCTATCCCAGATGTATGCAACAACTCATCTGCTTCGACATGGACGGTGTCATTTTCGATATCAGGAATTTCTGGATTGAGCTGCATAAGAAATTGGGGACCTGGGAAGAAGGCAAAGTACTTTCTCACAAATACTTAGAGAACGATTACGCTAGGCTCGTAGAGGAAGTGGCGCATCGGCTGTGGAAAGGAAGAGATGCTACGGCGTACCATGCCCTCATCAGCTCCCTGCGATATCTTCCCGGAGTTCAGGAAGTATTTGCGCATGCACATAGGCATGGATACACAACTGCCATCATAAGCGCCTCAAGCATGCATGCTGCACGAAGGGCGCAAGGCGACCTGGGTATCGACCACATCATCGCCAACGATCTTGTCATAGAACACAATAGGATTACTGGAGAGTTTCACTGGCCGATCGGGGCGGGCAATCAGAGTAAGGCCATGGCGCTTAGGAACCTGCAGGAGAAACTCAAGATCCCGAAGAAACACTCGATTTACGTAGGAGACAGCGACACTGATGCGCATGCCTTCGACGAGGTCGCGCTTCCCATTGCGTTCAATAGCGAATCGAAGATGCTCAAGCAGAAAGCTGTATCCCTGGGCGGATATGTGGTGGACAGCAATAATCTGGCTGGTATACTCAGGTATCTCCCCACTGGACATCTACAGAAAAACAGTATATAAAACAGAACCGGGATAATCCCGACACATGGATTTTTCCAGCTTCATCCAACAACACAGCATTACTCCTTTCAAGAGCATAAATATAAAGCGAAAAACCCCTTTCCGCTCACGCGAAGCTCGCCGCATCCATACCAAAGTCTGCAGATACATTTCCAGTTATTTCCATCTTCCCGGTACAGCGGGTCTCCTTGCCGCACTGTCTGCGGACACTCCGCTCAAGGAATGTTCACATGAGCATCTGGAAAACCTGCCCCGCCCCTGCCCCTCATGGAGTCCTGATTATGACCTTCTTATCATCACTGATGATCTTGCCACCTATCAGAAACTCAAAAAAATGGATGCGCCTTGCCGTATGATGACAGAAAGCGCGCTGCAGGAATTGTATAGCTATGATGTGGTCCGCTCGGTCCACTGCGAAATATCACATCCCCATATCATCGAGTGTGAGACGCTCGAGGAAGCGTATCCCGAGTATTTCCTTACTTTGCTGAGCGCATGGGAAACGATCATCGAACGTTGCAGCTATGCTCCCCTCCTTCCACTTCTTCCATTACTCAAGCAAGAAAAGATGACTGACATCTCTTTGGATCGGGCCAATGCTCTGATTGAAGAGCAGCTGCGAGATGTTACGATACGTGGTTCTGCGCTTCTGTCTGGTACCCCACCAGAAGTGAAGCAACTCGTTGATCGTGTCCTCAAAGAATGCGGCATACCATCCCGACTTGTCAAAGAGACACTCCCCCTTGAATTCGATCAGGAAGCATTAGAGGAGCACCGGAAAAAACAGCAGGACCATCAACAGGAAGAGATGCGAAAACGCATATCTGCGCACAAGGATCATCTCTTTGAGCTTCCCATATTCATACAGGAATTACAGGAGGACCTGCTGCTGACGGATCTGTACGGGGGGATTACCCGCTATCGCAAGGAGCATGATGCTTATCCGATCGAGGAAGCTGATCACATCTGCCTGAAAGGTGCATTCAATCTTTTCCTGGATGACCCACAACCCTTACATTACGACGTACAAAACGCATCAATCCTGACAGGCGCAAACAGCGGGGGCAAGACCACGTTACTGGAGCATATCCTGCAGATCATCAGCCTGGCTTACATGGGGCTTCCTGCTCCCGGACACATCAAGATGCCTCCCTATGACCATGTATACTATTTTGCAAAGAACAAAGGGTCGGCCAGCAAAGGTGCTTTTGAGACACTACTGTCACAACTGAGTAAAGTGAGGCCGGGCAGCCTGGTACTTGCTGATGAGATGGAAGCTGTGACTGAGCCAGGGGTGGCTGCCCGCATCATACGCGCTACCATCAATCATTTTCTGAGACAGGATTGTCATTTGCTTTTCGCCTCAC
>CAZMDB010000089.1:0-5822 GCA_964565095.1 uncultured Methanosarcinales archaeon
GAAAATCCTGGATTTTCATATGCACAATTTTCTCTTCTGTATTCGGAGATACTGGTTGTTGGCGAAATATTTTTAAACACTTTCCGATTTTCGGGTGGCATGGCAGACGAAAATGCAAAATCCTACCAGATGTACAAGCTGTATGAAGTGAAAGATGGCAAGATCACCCGTAAGAACAAATTCTCACCAAAGGCGGGAGATGGCTATTTCATGGCTGAACACAAGGACCGTCGGACTTGTGGAAAGACCGGTTATACAGAAATGAAGGGTAAGGAAGAGTAAACCCATCATTTTATATTCTTCTTCTTGTCTTTATTCGTGTATGCACATACATCATTGCGCATTCAAGATTGCAAAGGATTCTTCTCAGACTATCGAAGAGTTGAGTGTCTTCTTAGGTGCAGAACGCATACGGGAAGGGTATGATCAGGGCCGAGAGATCCTGATGCAGTTTTCTAATGGTTGGTGTGTCCAGTTTTCTGAAATCACTGATCGTCCTTCCGGGTATATGAATAAGAAAGAATCACATCTGGCATTTGCGTCTGAGTGCCCTGTTGCTGATAGACAGCGAATTGTTGATTGGTGCAAGTCGCATGACATTCCTGTCGAGTGTGGCCAATGGTCAGACAAAGAACTCTGGCTGGATTGTCCTGATATGTTTATCGATTTTGCAATCGAGATTCTTGATGCTTCGTGATACAAATACTTTAATATTTGCTTGATGCTTTCTTCTATATGAGAAAAGCTATCATTACTGGTGCATCCAGTGGACTAGGGAAAGAATTAGGTGTGTTACTGCAAAAAAAATATGTGGATGTTGTCAATGTCTCACGCTCTTCATCTGAGTTTCAAGATATTTCATGCGATCTCTCTTCTCAACAAGAAGTTCAACAAGCAATCTCTTGTATAAAAGATGATCACGATGATGTTGATCTTCTGGTACTTAATGCTGGAATCATGCCAAAATCTCCGGTCGGCAAGATTGATTTCGATGTTGAGAAGGTGTTCCGGATCAACCTGACGGCGCATATCCATATTGTTAATTCTTTGGTGGAGGCAATTAAGAAGAATCGCGGTGACATTGTGGTGGTTGGATCGGTATGCTCCTTCAAATCCTATGAAGGTGAGGCTGTCTACAGCAGCACCAAATTTGGATTATTGGGTCTTATTCAAAATCTTCAGACAGAACTAGCTAAAGAGGATGTACGAGTGATTGGCGTGCATCCGGGAGGATTCAATTCGAACCTGCGAGGCGGTGTAATGAAAGATGGCTATATGGATCCTTCAGATATTGCGACTATGATTCTACATTCACTAGAATTGCCGCGAAGGATTGAAGTCTCTGAAATAATTCTTAATCGCAAGAAAATCTAGAGATTCTTAAATTCAATCTCCTTGTCAAGGAGTTTTCTGATTGTGGAGTTGAGATCCTCTATCTTGACACGCTTCTGCTCTGTGGTATCACGGTCGCGGATGGTGACATCATTATTGTCCAGTGAGTCGAAATCGACAGTGATGCAATAGGGGGTGCCCACCTCATCCTGACGTAGATAGCGCTTGCCTACTGATCCTGAACGATCGTAACGGGAGATGAAATCTTTTTGGAGGTTCCCGTAGACCTTTCGTGCAACCTCTGGGATGCCCTTCTTGTTGACCAGTGGGAACACTGCAACCTCGACCGGTGCCAATGTGTAAGGGACCTTGAGTTTGGGCTTACCTTCTCCCTTCTCTGCTGGTTCATAGAAGATATCGAGAACAGCGAATGTCGGGCGGTCTGATCCGAACGCAATCTCGATGACGTGCGGAGTCTTCTTCCCCTCACCTTCATCCATGCACTCAAGTTTTGTGCCAGAATGTTTTTCATGGGTTGTAAGATCATAATCGGTCCGATCGTGGATTCCGCAGACTTCGGTCCAGCCATACGTATTGAAATTGATCTCCACATCCCATGCGTCATCAGCATAGAATGCGCGTTCATCCGGTGCGTGCTGGCGCATCCTGATGCGTTCGAGCGGGATACCGAACCGGCAGAACAGCTGGTAGGCGATATTGAGTGTCCACGCGTATGCTTGGTTTTTGAGTATGCCTTTGTCAAGGGCGTCTTGGAGTGTAGTCATTTCCGGCTCTGCATTTTTGTCTTGCAATTGATAGGACCAGAGCGGAAGTTTTGTGTCTTTGACTTCCTCAAACCATTCAAAATCGTTCTTCTGCCGCTCAAAGATGAAGAGCTGCCCTTCTGCCTGCGTAAATTCACGGCAGCGCAAGACATGCTGACGTGGTGATATCTCATTGCGATAGGCTTTTCCGATCTGGAAGACGCCGAATGGCAACTTCTCTCGGAAGAAGTTTACGTAGCGCAGGAATGGAAGATAGGTGGTGGTTGCTGTTTCGGGTCGGTTATAGGCTTCTGTATCATGACCGATGGTGGTCTTCATCATCAGATTGTGCTCAGTGATCTCGGGCACGAGTTTCTTCCCGTTAGGTGCTGTGATATTATTCTTGGTGATCACATCGATCAGATGTTCATGCGAGGAACCTTCATCAACCTCCATGGAACTGAAATCGATATTATTCTGCTTGCACCATTCTTCTATGAGTTTGTCCACGCGGTACACATTTTGGTCGGTATCCTTTATGAGCGGATCACTGAAACCATCCAGATGTCCGGATGCTTTCCAGACTGGTGCAGGCATGACGGTGGGGCATTCCACTTCCCAGAAGTCGAATTTGGTAAAGACTGAGCGGATGGTATTCTCAATACGGTTCTTGAGTGATTTTCCCAAAGGACCGTAGGTATAGAAGCCGGCAAGCCCTCCATAGATTTCTGGTTCTGGGCCATAGATGAAACCTTTGTCGCTGAGGAAATTGACGAATTGCTTCTTGTAGTCTTCTTCTGATGCCATCTGGATGGGCACTCACGGTTGATATTTAAATGTTGCGAGCTGCATATTTGTTACTTTTTAGTAGGTATAATAGTAAGACTTATAAAAACATCTTCTTTCCGCGCAGATATGGAACTGCATGATATTGTCCGCTTCTCTGCGCCGGCATTTTTTGGAGGATTCATGATGGGAATCTCGGGACTTGGTCAGAACCTCATCGATCGGGCAACCATAACTGAGGCGACCCTTCCTGCTACACAAAGGGAAAAGAAGGGGATGGATGATGAGAAACTAGGTACATTGCGAAAACGAGGAAGACAGCTGAAACAGTATCTGCCCGCTGTGCTGGGAGGAGCTGCGTGCGTGTTCCCTGCTATCTCAGCTGAGGAATCTGCAGCGCAGACAGCTCTATTTGCTATTCCTTCTGCGTATGTTGGCAGGTACATGGGGAGTCTGATTCGTAGACTAGGCATGAAAAAGATCTGGCAGGAGGTGGAGATTGCGCGAAATATCAGAGATGACCCGGAAAATGCATTATTTTACCTTCCTGATGATTTGCGGCAGGGCCTGAGTGCACATCTTGATACTGCCTACCAGAATGTCCTGGATGGGAATTCTCCAAAACAAGCTGTGGAGGAAATCTTTCAGACACTAGAAGATACACCTACGTTCTACAGTGGGCGACTGGGCCAGTGGATGGGAGAACAGTTGCCTACGATATATGACAAAGCGAATACCGAGCGTTCCTTAAGCGACTTCTTTGAACATCCTGACTTTGCAGCAGTGGTAGGGGAGACGCAGCATCTTAGCCTAAGAGTCTATGAACGACAGGGTGAAAGCATGGTTTCGTACCAGGGAGAGTTCGAGAGACTACGGATGGTTGAGGATGAAGATAGCCTTTCTGTGACTAATGCCATTCTGCGACTTGATGAGCAGGATAGATCGGCAATCGATTATCGTACGCTTGCAGAACGGATTGTTGAAGCGAATAAAGATCATACTGTGATTCTGCTGCAGGCGGACAGGAAAATGTGCGCACGTGCACGAGAACTCCTGGTCATGAATGCTTTCTTCCAAGCGTATGCATCGAAGTGACAAAATTTATAATGTGATACATTGCCATTATGGCCATGGCACAGAAAAAGAAATCAGATGATCGTAGTGGCTTGTTCATCCCTGCCGGACTCTTTATCGGTATGGGACTTGGATTTTTGAGCGGACAATTCGTTGCCGGACTTTTTATCGGACTCGGATGCGGATTTCTGGGAATGGCTGTGACGTGGCTTGTGAAGAAAAAGAAATGAGTCTTTCGTTAGGATCCGGCTAGTCTGAATTCTCGATATACGCTCCATTTCCCTTCAATATTTGCAAAGATGGTGATATTGTCGAACTGAACGTCAAAGATGGGTTTTTCACTTTCTAAAAATTGCATTATTTTTTCAAATTGCTTCTTGTCTCGAGATCTGGCAAGGGTGCTGTGAAAGTTGACATCGGTCAATTCATATTCCCGAAACTGCATCCACTCAATTTTCTGGAGCTCTTTTATCAGTCTCCTGAACACCTGCTCTCCATCTTTCGAAGTGCCATCCAAAAAAATGATATGCTCTCCAAAACTTCCAATCCCATCAATGACAATTTTTGCTGCCTTCTGCTGCGCACAAAATTCGCACAACAGCCCCTCAATCACAGAGATATTCTCTGTCTGGAAAGGAGACTTCAATGTAAAATGTGCAGGCACATGGTTGTTGAGGTTCCGCACATCAAATCTTCTACAGATGTTTTCAATGAGATCTTGCTGATACGTCTCAGCTTTTCCTCTTACCAGACACCCGATAAAATACCTCATTATTATGTCAAGGCAGGATTTCATATATATGGTTAACTAATCCAGCGGACTTTTTACTAAGAGTAATTTCGGCTTGGTCATGTGAACATAGACCATGGAGGTTTCTGGTGAAGCGTGACCGAGTAGTACTTGGACGGTTAGAAGATCGTATCCGTCTCCAAGTGAGTGTGTTGCAAAACTATGGCGTAGCATATGTGGGTGAACATGCTTGATTTTTGCGTGTTTTGCTGCTTTGTCTACGATTGCGGAAATTGTTCTGGGTGAGTACTTCTTGTTCCGATTACTCATGAATAGATACGGTTTTGATGTGACATTAATGTGGATGGATTTTGGTACGATAAAGATTCTATCTTTTGCTCCTTTTCCTTTGCGGACCCATCCATAGTCTTCATGAATATCTTCTGGTTTGAGATTAATGAGCTCTGACACACGTAATCCTGCGCCATACATCAATTGTATCATGAGTCTGTGCTGTGGATTCTCTATTGTATTGATCAATCTTTGGACTTCATTTTTTGAGAGCGCATCTGGGTATCGCTTCTGTTCTTTCGAAAATTTAAGTGGTAACCAGATTCTTCTTTTCTGCAGGACTTCTTCCATCAAAAATTTGGTAGCACAGTAATGGATCGTCTTTCCTGTATAATTTTTCTTTGCGATATGCTCCAGATATTTCTTGATATCTGATTTACGGATGTTGTTAGTAGGTCTTTGTGTGAAATTAAGAAATTCCTTGATACATGTAAGATATGTTTTGATTGTTCGTGGACTCAGTTTTCTGCGTCTACCTGCAACACGGATACGATCAAATATTGATTCGTACATGATTGTTGGAACTGTGAAGTGGATATAGTTTTTGTCATTGCCATACGAAAAATTTTGGTAATCAGCGGACGATATCAGAAAAATCAGCTCTTTTTCGAAAGGTGCTGTTAAATCTCAATTTTTGTTCAATAAAAACTCAACATCAAAGATGTTGTCGATATCTCAAATCAAGACGTTCATGTTTCACTATGATTTGGGCATCGAGAGATTAACAATAATTATACACAATTTGCTACGCAAACTCTTCGCTTCGCTCGGTCAACATTCTCAAA
>CAZMDB010000090.1:0-5786 GCA_964565095.1 uncultured Methanosarcinales archaeon
CGGTATTCTGCGACCGCTGAAGTGCTCGGAGAAGTGTCTGGTGCGGATACTGGCTGTCTTATGAGAAGGGATCTATGCACAGATATAAAAACCTGAAGGTGCTGATGTGCTGTGATGATAGCAAAGCATTGTGTCTTCCACGGAAATGTCCAAGGCGTCGGATTCCGTTACCGTACGCGCCAGAAGGCCCAGGAATATGGAGTCGCAGGCTGGGTCAAAAATCTTCCTGATGGCACTGTCGAGGCGGTGTTCGAGGGTGATGAGGAGAGTGTTGATGCAGTTGTGGATTATTGCAAGAGATCGATAAGTCGAGTGGATCGCCTGGAGGAGGAAGTGGTGAGTGTTCGCGATTTGAACGGTTTCTCGATTGTGTATTGAGGGGTAGCACAATGCATATAAAGTGTCTGATGTTCACGCAGGATGATGGAGCATCTGCTTGAATCACATGGGTTTTCTGAGATTACATGCCAGACGATGTATTCGTTTGATCAGTTGGCTGGCAGGGGCAGGAAGGTTTTTTGCCGTAGCAGCGAGGCGGAGTTTGCCTATGTGGATCTGTCGGCTTATCAGTTCGAGGGCCATGCACTGGACTCTGACGAGGTACGCGACGAGTTATTTGCGATCCTGCGTGCGGCGCACGCGCATTCGAAATGTCCTGTGGTACTCAATAGCAGGGATCTTCTGGAGGGCATGTTGTATGCGATCGGTGTGATGAATGTTGATAAGGTCATCCATCTGATCGCTGATTATGCCGGGCAGCCATCTGAGAAACGTCTTGGTGTATGGCGACAGGTGATGGTCGAGGATCAGGTCCGTTATCTGGAGCGGTTGCTGGCTGTGCGATGTCCACAGGAGTTGATTGAGGAGTTCATTGTCAATCCGCAGGCACGTCGCGCACTCATGTTCTTGTCTGCTGCCTGGAACGAGTGCCAAGTGCCTCTGCAGCTGGACTTCTCACGGGTTTGCTACAAGAATCAGCATCTGGTATTTGCCAGTGATATTCCTGATGGGAAATTGGAAGGTGCGTTCTTATCATCAAGGCCTTGTGCAGGATATCAGATCACATGGAACGCATAATCATTCGCTCTGTGAGATACTTGTCATTACGATCTCGTTGATGTTGAGAACATTCTCCTTGGCTTGCTTGTTCCTGAAATCAGGATCGATCTGCACACAGACTTCCTGCCCTGTGTATTTTTTCAGGATAGGAACCCCTTTACTGATAATCGAGTCGAGAAGCGCCGGAACGATGCTTTCCGGCAGTCCGATCTTCTGAGCCACCTTGGTGTAGCTGAGGAAGGTTTCTTCAGTGTACAACGCAAGGAACACCTCTTGTTCACGCAGCGACAGCGGATCGATAGGTTGTTGGGTGGTAGTCTTCACCCCATTCTCGATAAGCGTCAGCACCCGGTCAAGCTTCTCCGATAGCTTGTCCACTTTTGCTTCCACCTCAGCAATGTAATCGAAACCCGATTGTACCTCAGAAGTATTGCGGTTGATAGCGTCCAGATGCTCGTCCAGCTCCTCACGGATGTCAGCGATGACATCGTGGGATATCTCTAGATCACTCTTCTGTATATTGCCCCGCATCAATGAAATACCCATGGAACACCTTTAAAAATATTTGTGTTTTTCTGTGTAGTCATGGATGAACCACCTATGACAGAGAATGCGCTTGCGATAGTATTGTCACGTCTGCAGGTCTTCGATAATCCGGTTGAGAGGCTGGAGCAATACCCTACTCCCAGCAGTATTGCTGCGCATGTGCTTATGCGGATGTTCCGGCAAGGTTTGATCAGGATGTGTCACGTCTATGATCTTGGGTGCGGGACTGGTATTCTTGGGCTGGGTGCCCTCTTGCTTGGTGCCGGCAAGGTCACAATGCTTGATGTCGATGAAGCAGCACTTGTTCAGGCACGTAAGAATTATCAGTGGCTGATCGAAGAGGGATTCCTGGATAATCAGGACGCGGCGGTCTTCGAGCGTGGTGATGTAATCGGTGCGCAAGGTGTAGGCGATGTGGTGGTCATGAATCCACCTTTCGGCACGCGTACCAAGCATGCGGATACTGCCTTTCTTGATGCAGCGGCAGGCATGAGTGATATGATTATCAGTATGCATAAGAGCAGCACGATGCGCCATATCCATAAGTGGGCTGATAGGAAGGCCTTTACGGTACAATGGGAGGAGAGGGTTGTCTACCCGATCGCGGCTTCCTATGCGCATCATTCGCGTAGGCTTCACCCTGTAGATGTCACAGTGGTCTGTCTCTGCCGAGAAGAAGTGTAGTTGTGTAAACTGTTTTAAACAGAATATCTCTCTTGTCTATGGGGAATGGGAAAGGATACGCTCAAGGAGTTTTTTGCCAATCTTGCTTTTGCCTATCAGGCACTGGATATTGATGGGAATATTCTGGATGTCAATGCAGTATGGCTAAATTTTTTGGGTTATACGCATAAAGAAGTAGTCGGTAAACCCTTTTCGTGTTTTCTGAATCCTGAAGATGCTGCGGTGTTCCCTGCCCGATTTGCCAGCTTCAAAGAGCAAGGTGTGGTCCATGATGTGCGGATGCGGATGCGGCGTAAAGACGGTTCGCAACTGTCAGTGTCTTTTGATGGACGGATACGGTATGATGCTCAGGGGGAATTTGAGCAGACGGATTGCCTGATGCGCAGTGTTACCAAAGAAGATTCGTTGCAACAGCAGCTATCGGACAAAGAAGGATTGCTGCAGGCATTTGTGGATGTTATGCCGGATGTGGCTTTTGTGCTGGATCAGGAGGGCCGCTACATCGATGTGTTTTCTTCCAGGGATAATCTTCTGTATGAGGCGATCCCGAAGATAAAAGGAAGGCTTGTTTCTGAGGTGCTTCCTGCAGAAATCGCAGAGAAGGCTCTGGTGGCTATAGGTCGCACTATCGAGACTGGGAAGAGTCAGGTCTGTGAATACAACTTGGACGTGCCCGCAGGCCCCCGATGGTTCGAAGGTCGCACTTCGCTTCTGCACTCTGAGGCATCTGGCAGTCTGGTGGTGTGGGTGGCTCGTGATGTTACTGAGCGGAAGAAAGCGGAATCAGCCTTGCGTGAGAGTGAGGAGCGTTTCCGCTCCATAGTACAGAGCTCTCCTATGGGTGTGTATCTGTATGAGGCTCGTGGCAAGAATTTGGTGCTGATCGATTCGAATGCGGCTGCAGATGCGATGACGGGGATGCAGGTTCATACGCTGCGCGGAAAGACGATCAATGAGGCATTCACCTTGTTGCAGAATACTGAGCTTCCTGCCATTTTCTGGAACCTTGCTGTCCACGGAGGATCATGGCAGATAGAAGATGCTCCCTATGAAGGGAAAGGGGGCGGGATCTATGATATCTACGCATTCCAGACCTCACCTGGTCGGATGGCGGTCATGTTTGCGGAGGTTTCTGAGCGCAGTGAGGTCCAGCAGCAGATTCTGGAGCGGGAAGAGCGGATGAACAGTATCTTTCGCGCGGTGCCGGCTGCAATCGGCATGGCTGAGAATCGTACTTTTGTCAAGGTGAATGATTTTATGTGCAGTATGCTCGGGTATAGTCGTGAAGAGTTGATAGGAAATACTTCAGAGATGCTGTATCCGAGCCGGGAAGAATTTGAGAAGGTGGGGTGGCACTTGTATGTGGCGACGAACAAACGGGGAAGTGTCGCGTTCGAGACGGTATGGATGAGAAAAGACGGCGTTCCGCTCGATCTGTATCTTCAGGTCTCTCGTCTGCATCCAGACAAAAGCGTAAAGGATATCACTTTTGCTGCACTGGATATCACGGATCGGAAGAAAGCGCAAATGATGTTGCAGAGAAGTGCCGTAGAACTCGAGGAGCGGGTCAGGAGAAGGACGCAGCAGCTAGAGGAGGAGCGGAACAAGGTAAGGTCCTTGTTGCAGACTAAGACGCAGTTTATCAATCATCTGAGCCATGATCTGCGGACTCCGCTGACGCCGGTCAGTGCGCTATTGCCTCTTTTGCGCAGCAAGCTTGCAGGTGAGGATAGACGGATACTGGATTTGGTCATACGGAATGTAGACTACATGAGGGATCTTGTACAGGATACCTTGGATCTTGCCAGGCTTGAGAATGTGCAGGAAGCAGCAATGGAAATGCAGGATGTCACTCTTCTGTTGGAGGAGTGTCTGGAACAACATCTGCCTGTCTTTTCCCAGGGTGATGTGGTGCCTGTATGGGAGAAAGAAGGGCCGCTGGTGATCCGTATGAATCAGTTGCGTATGCGGCAGGTGTTCCATAATATTTTTGAGAATGCCATAAAGTACAGTCCTTCGGGAGGGGTTTTGCATGTGCGGATGTGTTCTGATGAAGAATGTGCAGTCCTCCTTTTTACGGACCAGGGGGAAGGTATCCCGCCTGGCGAGCAGGTAAAGGTTTTTGATGAGTTCTATCGTGTGGAGGAATCTCGTCATACACGCTCAAGTGGGTTGGGGTTGAGCATCTGCAAGCATATTGTCGAGAAGCACCACGGAGAGATATGGGTGCAGAGCGAAGGATCCTCATCGGGTACCACAATAGGGATCCGTATACCGTTGGCGAGATGAAAAAGATTTTTATATGCTGCCGTCATAGAATAGGAGTATGGCAGAAAAAGTGCTTGTTGTTGATGATAGCGATGACCTTCGCTATACTGTGATATATGGTCTGCGGGCCATCGGAAGCGAGTACGAGTTTTATGAGGCTGAGAATGGGCTGATCTGTCTGCAAATGCTCAAGGAAGGGCTGCGGCCTGATCTGATCCTGCTGGATATCATGATGCCGAAGATGGATGGATGGGATGTGGCCGCTCATCTGAAGGTCGATGCACGCTGGCGTGATATCCCGATCATTTTTCTGACTGCCAAGGATGATGATATGAGTAAAGGCATGGGAGGTATCACAGGCAGGGATTATGTGGTCAAGCCATTTGATATGGAGGACCTTGATTCACGTGTCAAAGAGGCGCTTTCAGATCATTCCGACTGAGCATTGCAGAAATATTTGCATTCGTAGCACTTGAGTTCGACGGATTCTTCAGGCTCCCATATGTCGTTCATGGCTGCCCATGCGCTGATCGTGCGCAGCATCCGTTCTAGTTTTTTCCCCGGTTTGGTAAGCTGGTAACAGGTCTTGGATCGCCGGGAGGACTTACGGGAAAGATCGCTCTTCTTGATAATGTTGAATTTGGTCAGTTCCTGTAGTGTATACGAAAGTGCTCGGGGAGTGATCTCCTGATTGAACAGATCCTCAATCTCCGTGAAGGTGAGGCGTCGCTTGTGGCGGATCGCCTGAAGAATCGGAAACGTCCACTTCTTTCCTACCAGGTTCAACAAATTGAGAATTTCACAGTCAGTGGTCACCATGGGGAATACAGCGGCACCACGCTTTTTAAATGTATTGATGGGCTAAAAATATGTTAATAATATGTTAAACAAGAAAAAAATATAGTTCTTTTGATCGTATGTATTGTGGTCCTTTTCCTAGCCAATAGGTTTATTAATTCCCTCTGGGTATGATACTTATCATGAAAATCACATTGGATTTTACCAAGAGCATCGATCAGAATGCGTCGGTCTATTATGAGCGCGCCAAGAAAGCCAGGCGCAAGCTTGAAGGTGTGCATGAGGCGCTTTCCAGAACTGCTGAACGGCTGCAGAAAGCTCGTGCTCAGAAGGAGCAGGGGCATCAGGAGGGCAAGGAAGCTCAACAGCAGGTGACTCGCCGTACCAAGAGGGAATGGTACGAGAAATTCCGATGGTTCTTCACGGCGCAA
>CAZMDB010000091.1:0-5778 GCA_964565095.1 uncultured Methanosarcinales archaeon
CATGCTCATCATATCCCTGCTCATCCCGCTCCTCTTCTGGGGCCAGATCACCATCGTTACATTCCTGTTTGCCATGCTCTTTGCCATCGTCATGAGCGGTACTGACCCTGGAAGCGTTTTCATCCTGCTGCACGGACATTCCACAAAAGTCATCAACTTCCTCAAGATCGAGTCCATCATCAACACACCATTCATGGTCATCCTTCCACTGGTCATAATCGACATCATCAATAACCTAGGCGAATCCACGGTTGCAGAAGCGTTGTTCGAAAAAATTATTCCTTTCCTCAAGCTCATCATCGTAGGAGTAGGCGCCGGGGTCATCATCGGCGTGGTCATCTTCCGCTCTATGCGCAAGGTCTACAGCCAACAGTACAGCCCTATTGCATTGATCACTGCGGCCTTACTCGCCTTCAGTGTAGCTGAGAACCTGGAAGGCAACGGCGTCCTGGCGGTTGCGACCTTAGGGCTTTTCTTCGGCAACATGTACGTGAAAGAGAAAGAGAGTCTCCAGGAATTCAGTAGCACTCTTGGCTACATCCTGGTAATCCTTGTCTTCGTGCTGGTGGGCATCATCATCCAGATTGATTTCTCACTCCTCTTCATGCTAAAGGCGCTTCTCGTCTTCGCAGCATTGGTAGTCATGCGTTTTGCTGCTATCATGATCGGACTGCGTGGCGATCACTTCTCTTTCAAGGAAAAATTCTTCATGACCATCTCCATGCCCAAAGGCATCGCTGCCGCAGTCGTTGCGTTCACACTATCAGTCTTCCCCATATCCGCGCTGTATCAGCCCTACATGCAGACAATCCTTCAGCTTATGACACTGATTATCATCTATTCATTGTTAGCCTCTTCGATCATTGACCGCTTCAGCAAAAAACTCATCCATGTCAAACTGGAAGAGAAGTAGACATGCATTACTTTTATATACCGGAGTCGGCGCAGATGCACCACTATGGAAAAGATCTACACCTCTGAAAGCGTCACAGAAGGACATCCTGATAAGGTCTGCGACCAGATCAGCGATGCGCTGCTTGATGCATATCTGGCAGAGGATCCAGAATCCCGTGTGGCAGTCGAAACGCTTGCAACCACCGACACCATAATCATTGCCGGTGAAGTGACAAGCAATGCGTCAGTCGATGCTGAGCAAGTAGCGCGCAAGACGCTACAGAAGATTGGCTACACGGATGTAGCATTCGGGATGGATTCTAAGACTGCACAAGTAACTGTGCTCCTTCACAAACAAAGCCCCGAAATATCTCAGGGAATTACCGAAGGTCAGGGTGAGGATACCTCACAAGGTGCAGGTGACCAGGGAATGATGTTCGGTTATGCATCCGACGAGACAGAAGAGAAGATGCCGATGCCTATCATGCTGGCACATAAACTCACACAAAAGCTTGCTCATGTGCGAAAATCCGGTGAGATTCCACATCTCGGCCCTGACGGGAAGTCACAGGTGTCCATTCGCTACGTCAACAACGTGCCCACAAACATCACTGCGGTGGTAATTGCGCAACAGCATACTAAGGACATCTCTGAAGATGATCTTCGCGCACAGATACGAGAAAAAGTGATTGATCCTGTCTGCGGCGATATGATGACTGAAGATACACGTATACACATCAATGGGACCGGTGCATTCCTTATCGGTGGACCGGCAGTCGATACCGGACTAACCGGACGAAAGATCATTGTAGACACCTACGGCGGCATCGGTCGGCATGGGGGTGGCGCCTTCTCCGGCAAAGACCCGAGCAAGGTGGATCGCTCTGCTGCATACATGGCACGTCATCTGGCAAAAAACGTGGTTCTCCATGGATTGGCTTCCCGCTGTGAAGTACAGCTTTCCTACTGCATCGGTGTTGCAGAACCGACTTCGATCTATGTTGATTCCTTCGGCACTGGCAACGATGAGGACATTGCTGCATGGATTGCTGAACACTTCGATCTGACACCCAAAGGTATTATCGACCACCTCGGGCTCAAGCGCCCTATCTATGAAGAAACTGCCCGTTACGGACACTTCGGCCGTGACATGTTCCCGTGGGAGATCAAGCATACTACCGATAAGTAAATAAACATCTCTTTTCTTCCCTTTTTTTTATGATCTCAGCATATGCGCAGACACGTGAAGCCATCGCGTATTACCAATGGGGGGCCCTCCACCGGGACGCGCATCTGATGCTCTGTATGCATTCCTACGGACTCAACAGCTCGGAATTTGACCGGACCAACTCTTCATTAGTGCACGATGGCATAACCTCTATCGGTTTCGACGTCCCGGGACATGGGAAGTCTCCCTTTACTGCCGCGCAAATGGACGTGGATTATGAAGCAGCAACTATCTGCGGACAGCTACACGACAACCCCCTTCTCAATGATAGGCCTCTGACACTGATGGGACATTGCATGGGAGGACTTACTGCCATACGGACCGCACGTAAGCTGTTGGAGGAAGGCTACGATCATCTCCGCTCGCTCATCATACTGACCATAGGAGCTAATATCCCTAGAGGAATACCACGGACCGATCAGCAGAGCCGGGAATTCCTGGAAAGTCATCTCTGTAGAGAAACGGCTTCATATGTAGATTTTTCAGAGATGGATGGCTGCTCTCTGGGCACGATACAAAAAGCGGCTTTCAGGAACACTGATGCGCGCACCCTTGAATACTTTGCGCAGAATAGGCATCAGAGACTGCATGATGATATCGAGCACATCTCGGCAGCCGGCATACCTGTCCTCTTTGTTGCAGCAGCGATGGACCCGCTCGTGTCTACAAAGGAGATTACTTGCGCCGCCACCAACGGCACACCTCCTGCTCTTTATCATTATGCGAATGGAGATATGCACCATCATTCAGGAAGCGGACCCCGCAGGGTGATTGTGGCTGACCAGGCATCCCACTATTTCCCCTGCCGCAGGCCCCAGATACTCACCGACATTATCCGCCTTAATGGCGACTTTCTACGGTTGCCAGAAAAGAAACATAATATTTAAAAAGGGAACGTCATTTTCTGCCTGTATCGGCTCCTGTGGTGTAGTCCGGCCAATCATCTCGCCCTTTCGAGGCGGGGACTCGGGTTCGAATCCCGGCGGGAGCATGTTTTATTTCTCCGAAAGATCCAATCGGAACGGGATTTGAACACGCTTAGAAATCAAAGATTTCTAGCGGTTTCTCGCAGGCTCGAAACAATCCCGGCGGGAGCATACGGCGCTTCGGTCAAATTGCCACGAGTACATTTTTCCTTGTCTGTATGCTTGAGCGCTTGCGCATACGATAGTTGCCAACTTTCTACCTAAAGTTGCCAGAGTAGAATATGTTCAAAATATAGCTTATATGGTTATAAGTATTATATTCAACCATAATATTTATAACTTCGTGCACATTCCGTACGTTTATGAATACGACCATATCAATCCCCGAGGATCTTCGTGATAGGATCAAAGAATTCGGGGAGAAGGGAGACACCTATGCAGATATCATAGAAAAACTATACAGAAGCGCACGAGAAAGATTGCTTCATGATCTTCTGATGGACGAAAAAGGAACCGTACCGGTCAGGATGGCACTAGCGGAAGCGAAAAAGGAATATGGTAAGAGTCATCATCACTGAGAATCTGAAAAGATCCATCGGGCAACAGTTCAAGAAGCAATCCATTGATATCTTTAATTTAATGCTTACTTTGGAAGATTCTCCAAATAAAGGGAAAGTAGTAGGAAACATAGGAGGTATTCTTGTAAAAGAGTTGAAGTATCAGAGTTACCGGTTCTATTTCCTTGTAGATGGCTATAAGCTCAAGTTCCTAGAATGCGACGAATTACAGGACCTACTCATAAAGTTTGTGCGTATGTCCGATAAGGACAAGCAACAACAGACCATAAATCAGATAAAGCAGGTACTGCGTCAACTTGGTCCTGAGGGATTTGCACAGCCCGTTTAGAACAATCCGCACTCCAAGAATCTGACGGGTTGCCGGCGGAAACATGTTTGATTCCATACAAACCTCCTACAAATTGATTGTTAATTCCGGGCAGATTTAGGGAGTCTATTTGGGGCAGATTATTATCCTGATAACACTTACTATGAGTACTCAAGAACAGTTCGATAGAATTCCTTCTCTTCCGCAAATGATGTGAAAGAAAGTGCCATTCTTCCGGTTTATGGAGCACACATTTTAATAAAAATATTGTTTATGCAATTCATATGTTGTTTACACGATTCATAGTAAAAAATGATGGTCGATCATATCTATTCCCCGATGGCTATTATGAAAGGACAGGTGACAAAATCACTGTGATGGGAATGGATGGGCGTCCTTACTTACATCCGTTCGTGTATAGTGATGGAATATTGGATATTCAACCAACCGAATCTATCGATGATGTGCTCAGATGTCCATCCCGGTTGCCAGTCCATACATATCCGCATATTGAGCAATTGCGAATTGGATGAGAAGTGCACCTGATCCCTCTAGAGAAATGGGCCATCTGGGCATCTTCCATAGACTGTTTCGCGTTCGATTACTTCAAAAAGTGCGTCATCAATCTGTCCATGATCCCGTAAATATTCTTCACACACATCCCAGAAATGCACTTGTGGCATTTGAATCTGTTCATTATTTCTCTCTAACTCCATGATCAGACTGTCCGGGGAATCTTTCATATTTACACTATGAGGATGACAATTATTAAATCTTTGCGCAGAAATGCACAGCACATGAGGGAATATCGTACTCCGACGGTTGTTTTTTCTCATAGAGACAAATGGTATGCATTCCCTCCATGCACATTACGACAGCGTGGAGAAAGTGTCGTTGTTGTAGAGCCGTACTCTCATCCACAGTTGGCGCAAAGCATGAGGCCAGGGCAGCAGGTCCCATTCGATCCTGCTGCACATGATTCTCTTCTTGCCGCCTATATGTCTATGCGTTGCGTATCACAAACACAGAGTATTCGTTTGATAACACATCCTGAGTTCAAACAATATATTGTAAGAGAACCACCTACAGATGCAGTATATGGTGAGATAAAGAATAGATGATTTTATGCTTCCATTAGAAACGTTCCTTGTGGCAATTGCGACTTGGATGAGAAATACATATGCTCCTTCTGGAAAAACAGACTACATTCACCCAGATGGTACCTATCAAAGGCCTGAAAAGTACTCCAAGAATCAGACCAGTCCGGTCAGCTTGCCAACGGGAATATTTCTTCAAAATAAAATTCCTTCAGTCGGAACGGGATCTGAACATACGGAAATTGGTGTTTTCTAGTAAAACAAAGATGAAACAAAATTATTTTTCTATATAGAAAAAATACCAAAACACTATAAGGCGAGAAAACGTACCAACTCCTATGACACTCGTAGCAGCGCTCAAATGCGGCGACACCGGCGCGATGATCTGCGACACAAGCGATTCACGCCAAATCACCACTGAACACGGTCAGAAGATGTACCATGGAAAAGGATATCTTCTTGGAGAGTCCGGTGCGCCCCAACTCAACCTTCCTGTAATCAGGCGATTCCAGCAATCCTATGCCCCAGACCTCACAGATGCCTTGAGCGAGGCCATGTACGCAAGCAAACAGGAACTGACCCGAGACTTTCTTCACAAGAAGGCCCCATCTCTGCAGGTGCATGGGCAGCAACTGCCCACCCCTGATCAGATACAGGAGATGTACGAGAAGATCAACCATGGTGAGTACGAGCTCGGATCTGCCTTTGAGGACTCAACCTTGCTCATGCTAACAGCAGGACCGGATCC
>CAZMDB010000092.1:0-5764 GCA_964565095.1 uncultured Methanosarcinales archaeon
CCAAGAAGGATGACTGCGAGCAGTGTGGGGTATGATGTCTTCTCTCCTGTGGATGCGGTGGTGCCTGCTGGTGGTGATCAGTTGATCAAGACAGGTATCAAGGCGTATTTTCAGAAGGATGAGGTCCTGTATCTTTTCCCTCGTAGTAGTTGGGCCAATACTCATGGTGTCACCCTCAAGAATGGTGTGGGTGTTATCGAGGCGGATTATTATGACAATCCGGACAATGAAGGTGAGTTGATCGTGATGCTCTATAATCGCTCGGATGTTGATTTCTCCATCAAAAAAGGCGACCGTTTCTGCCAGGCTGTTTTCCAGAAGGTATTACATGTAGATGGCGATACGTTGGAAAACGGTGACGGACGTCAGGGAGGTATGGGGTCGACTGGACGATGAGTTTGCTTCTTCCGCATGTGCACGAGTTTCTGCATGATTTGCGGAAATTATATGCTGATCCTGATCGTTTCGGGAAACTGACTCTTGATGATGCTGGGAGTGAGGTAGTATATTGTGGAGGACCTCATTGGGTGCGCGGTTCAGTGACAGTGTCTGCTTTGGGGGCCCGGCGTTATGGATATCTGGATGTGCCGGCAGGGTTTCCATCTCTGGAGGAAGGAACGCATGGTCTTGAGGTCCAGGTGCGCGGCACTGACCACCTTGATGGTTGGGATATGACGATCGGACAACGCCATGCGGTTGGTCAGTTCTGGTATACAGATGCAGTGCCACAATATCTGCAGGACCTTTGTCCGGCCTGCGCCTTCCCTGAAGCGCACATTGCAGCAATACCTGGCCTTGATGCGTCGGGCGCACAGTGTGATGAGGTCAGGATAGGTACATATCAGGGCTATCTGGGGCAGGTCAAGCAACTCGAGATGAGGGTGGGCCTTCCGGCTTTGCCTGGGCTGCAGCAAGGGCTTCCGGCGTTTGCACGGGTCTGGACTCCTATGCCGTTGTCAGCGACATCACGTTTCTCTGTCAGACTGTATGGGGAATCATTGCCAGATCGCCGTGCAGGACAGTGGGGCGCATCGCAGTCAGTTCATCGGTGAAGATGCAGTCGGGAAGCGGATTGTAGAAGTAGATGTGTTTGTTCATCTGCCATGCTGTAACGATTTCCATGAAGGTGGCTCCACCGATGTAGTTCTTTTTTCCGTACTTTTCAAGGTTTAGTACAAGGATGGCGTCGTTCTTGCTGATGTTGGGTTCGTGTTCTCGCATCATTGCAGATTTCCACTCTGCGTGTGCGTGCGGCCCACGTTTTTTCATCTCTTCTTCTCTGAAGGGGCGGTCGTAGCTGTTCGGTAGAGTGATACTGTGACCGGCATCTTCCAGTGCTTCTCTGATGGGTGGAATCTGGCTGTAGAAGTGTTTGCTGCACGCGATGAAGATCTTCATTGGTGTTGCCTCATTTGTTCATACCGGGAAAAGGCACTGAGTGCCAGGATACGGATAGGTTCCCAGATGTGATGGGCCTGGGCAAGCTCCTTTCTGGTCAGCCAGCAATAGTCTTCGATCTCATCCTTCTGTATGCAGAGGCCATCAGTTGTGTCAGTGCTGCAGAGGAAATCGAAGCTCATCGTGCGGAAGTTTCCTGAATCACGGATATGACTGTAGAAGGCGATCGGCAGTTGCCGGAAGTGCAGCTTGTCGGGATTTTCTGGATAGTGATCGTAGGTTTCCAGAAAATCGATCTGGAGTCCGGTCTCCTCCATTATTTCTCTACGCAAGGCTTCATCAAGCGCCTCCCCTTCTTCTACGTGGCCGCCAGGGTGCATCCATCGCCCAGTCTTTCTGTGCTTGATCATGAGTAGCTTGTGCTCATGAAAAATGAATGCAGTAACAGTGGTTTTGAGAGCCTGCATATGAGGGAGGAGGTGGATGTTCCTTATATATATGGTGGAGGTGTATGGCAGTCTATCAGGTCTTTTCAGGGTTGGTGGAATAGCACACTCTACAGGGCAAAATCTTATAAAGCCTTCAACGGCATCCAGATGCAGCATGAAAATATATCTTATACGCCATGGACAAAGTACCAGTGACATAGAGAATCGCTATGGAGGATCGTATGATGATGATCTTACCGATGTCGGGCGGCAGCAAGCGGCAGCATGTGCCAACGAGCTTTCCCAGTGTGGCATCGAAAAATTGTATTCAAGCCCTTTCAAGCGTGCACGACAGACCGCAGAGATCATCGGCGAGAAGCTTGGGCAGGACATCATCAATGTGCCGGATATGCGTGAACGGGACAATTACGGTGTACTGACTGGCATGAGAAAGGATGAGGCAAGGGAGCGCTACGCAGCGCAGGTGGAGAATCTGGAGAGTCGTTCCCCTAATCATTCTGTGCAAGGCTCTGAAGACTACAAGAGTTTTGTCAAACGCATAACAGATGTGTTCATGGCTTTGTTGCGCACTCCTGACCAGACCATAGCTGTAGTGACTCACGGTGGACCGATCGAGGCGATCGCGCGCGAGATTCTCAAGATAGGAGAGTTCAAGGAGCTTAGTGACTGTGCGATCATCGGTGTGCAGAAGCGTGAGGGATACTGTGAACTCGATGGACTTACCCGCGCCGAGCTTGCCAGGAAGGGCTAGTTCTGCTGTGCCTCCCAATGAAGGCTGCGCTCCCGTTTTTCCTTGAGTGCCATGATATACTGGATTTCCTCATCAGTAAATCCTGCCAGTTTCTGCAGAAGTGTCGTATGTAGCGTATGTTTCATCATGGTCACCCCTTTTTTGAAAAGATGCCGGAGCCAGTGGCTCCGGCGTGTGTGGTACCCGTCTCCGGCAAAAGAGGCGGTAGGTTTTACAGATATGGAAGCAGAGCTGTTATTAAACCACTATGAAGGCATGTTCCGGTCTCGTCTTCCATAATATTTTTAAGTGTACTTGAGCAGAGCATGATGAATGGTAGAACTTGTCTATACACCTCGATGGTTCTACGGGAAGGACATCATCATTGACATCGCGGTCATTGTTGTCCTCTCCCTCATTGCTTTTTTCGGCTTCACCTATTATCGCATGAATCGCAAGCGGACGCATCTCTATCTGGGATACTCGTTCACGCTTCTTGCGCTCTCGTTTGTGAGCAAGATACTCACGTATTTCACCGTCTATTACTATGGGTTCTTTACGCGTGAGCTCGGCGACTTCGTCGTCACTTACACCAAGCTTGTGCCATCACATACCACATTTCTTGTCGGGTTCTTCCTGTACCGGCTCTTCATGCTGTTCGGGTTGTACATACTGTATACTATCTATCAGAAAGAATCGAAAACAACGTCATTTTTCATCATGTTCCTTTTTGTTGTCATGATCTATTTTGCGCGGTGGTCGTATTTCCTTTTCCATCTGACTGCGGCAGTGCTGATGGTCATGGTCACAATGAAGTTTTTTTTGAATAATCGCAAGAAGATACCGACTGCGGTGCGCAGATTGCGCGGTTGGAGTACCCAGTTGCATCCTATGCTGATATTTTCAAGCTTCTGCATCATCACGCTGAGCCATGTGATATTCGTGTTCATCCGTGTGCATACCATCCTATATGTGGTCGCAGAATTTGTGCAGCTCGGAGGATTCATACTGCTTCTTGCGACGTTCGTTTCGGTGCTCATCCATGGCAAAACGCGGAAGGATTGATATAATCGAGGATATGCTTGCGGCCATCCAGAAGAAGGGTGGCAGTATCAAGCCGACACATCTTATGTATAAGTCGAACCTCTCGCATGGGCAGATGGGAAAGTATCTTGAGGAACTGACAGAAAAGATGTTTGTCCAGCGGGTCGCTGATGGAGAGAAGGAGCAGATAGAGATCACGGAGCAAGGGTGTCGTTTCTTGCAGAAGATCCGTGAGATGAAGGAGTTTGAGGACGCGTTCGGGTTGTAGGCAGACATCCACACCGCCTGAAGACGGAATCAATCCCGAAACAACTGTCGAACAACCACTTTTCTGCAAGGAGGGTATGCGTGCATACGGTGTCCGACGAGCAGCAGTAACTGCAGCGGATGCGTGCAGCAGGTTCTGCGGTGTGGATGATGTTTTGGGAGATTTTTTGTAAACAACATAGAAGTATCGTTTATTTTGCTATATAGAAAATATTTTGGAGAGGAAGTCTCACCTTTGGGTTTGCCTACATAAAAACAATGGGAATATAAGGGAGCGCATGCCTTTGTACGGTATATGTGGCAGGCAGAATTCCGCTACGATGGCTCCCAGGCACCTGCCGGGAGCCTCTGCAAAGAGCTTGGGTGTCGGTGTCTGCATATCCTATCTCGGTCACTGAAGAGAATCAGCGTCTCATGATCTATTTTGCCTGCACGGTCTTCGGTTTGCGGGATACTGAGTACATTGATCGTGTGCGGAAGCATCCGCGTGTGCATTTTGCAGAAGAAAAGGATGGCTTTGCGCTGGTGCAGATGGAAGAGCCATTGTCGGTAAGGCCGGTGTACATGCATAGCATATTCCATACCAAGCCCATAATGATTTCTGCCGCAGGAGAAGAGATCTGGAGCGTGGCAAGCGTGGACCGGCAGCATTTGATCTCTCTTTTCGGGGTGCTCAAGAAGGTACGGAATGCCCGGATGGTCAGTATACGGGAGGAGGACGTCCAGACAATTTCCATTGCGCAGTTCCATCCACGGCTGACGCGTGCGCAGAGAGAGGCTGTGGAGTTGGCAATACAGGAGGGGTATTATCAGGTGCCGCGAAGAACCAGTGTGCAGAAGCTGGCAAAGATTTCGGGACTTGCATTTTCTACGTTCCAGGCTCATATGCGCAAGGCTGAAGCCAAATTGATCCCTTACTCATTCCTGCAAAGGTAATGACGCGATATATATCGCTATAAAGTTCAATTACTTTTTCAGTGATATGTTCTATTATGAGGATTCCTGACTGTGTGTTGGATGACTTTTTGTGGCCGTACGGAGACGGAGCTAAGTATCTTAAGTATGCCGAGGATTCTGGTCACTGCGTGCGAGGGCATTTCAGAATTTCCCAGTCTGTGTATCTCAAGCCAGGTTTTGCCAGCGGACATCTTAATCTGGTTGATGCGATCATCTGCCTGAATCAATTGGCATATGTGGGTATTGCTGATAGAATACGCCGGGATGCGCTGCCGGAACTACCCGTTACTTATGGCTATCTATTAGAGCATCTTTCTGAGCATATGATCTACGGCGCTGACCGCATACGATTCCACCGTCTACTGCAAAGCGGATCGTTCAGTTGCTGTTTGAGAATCAGTGATGTCAGTAGGAGGAGGCAGAAGTATTTTATCCGTACAGAGTATGATTTTGAGAAGGCAGCCTGTGGTAGGCTGGGGTTTGTGGTTGCTGCGCCTCATCCGAACAATCGCTTATAGTTCATGAAGATGATGTTTGCGCATTCCTGCGCTTCGATCTTCTTGATCCTTGCGATATGCTCAATGGCGATAGGGATATTGGCTGGTTCATTGATCTGTTCCTTTTCTGGTCCCATGAAAGGCGCGTCTGTTTCTGTGAGAAGCTGCTTGAGCGGTACCATGTCTGCTTTGATCTGTACCTGCTGCGAGCGGGTGATATTTGGGGTAATGGTGAGATTGTATCCCAGATCGACAGCGCGTCTGATTAGTTTCTTGCTGCCATCGAAACAATGGAGTATCACGTTGTGTGCATCATGCTCTTCCAGGATGTCTAGCGCATCAGCTTCTGCCTTGCGGGAATGGACTATCAATGGCAGTCGCATCTTTTTTGCCATGGCAATCTGTCTGATGAACAACGCTTT
>CAZMDB010000093.1:0-5601 GCA_964565095.1 uncultured Methanosarcinales archaeon
AACGATCGAGTCGAAAATGGCGCGTCCGAGTGCAACGGCGTTGACAAGGGCTGCCGGTGAGCCTAGACCCATGACATACCGTGCTTTGGGCGGCACTTTCTCAAAAATCCGTGTCTGGATATCAATGGCATGGAACATCTTAGCAGGTGGCTCTCCTATTGCAAGGCCTCCGATGGCAAAACCATCCACCTCTGATGTCACAAGAGTCTCTGCAGACTCTTGGCGCAGGTCCTCGTAGATCCCCCCTTGTCCGATCCCGAACAGCATCTGCCCTGGGTTGACTTTCTTGCCTTCCTGATGCGCCTGGATGTTTCTTTGCAGCCATGCTGTTGTCCGCGCGAGAGAATCCCGGGCTTCATCCTTGGAAACCCCATAGCGTGGCACGTCATCAAGCATCATTGCCACGTCAGATCCGATCTTGTGTTGCCATGCGATGGAATCCTCTGGTCTCAACAGAAGGGTTTGCCCATCATACGGGTTCTTGAAAAGGATGCCTTCATCTGATTTCTTGATGAGGAAATCGTCGGAAAGTATCTGAAATCCGCCGCTATCCGTGAATACACCGCCATTCCAGTGCATGAAGGAGTGTATCCCGCCGTGCGCACTGATAAGATCAGCTCCGGGGCGTAAGCCTAGTAGCATGCCGTTGGAGATGATGGATCTGATTCCGCAGGCTTCAAGCTCTTCCGGAGTCAGGTCTTTTGCTGCAGCTTTGGTGCAGACCGGCATGTAGAAGGGGGTCTTGAGTTTTCCATGCGCAGTGCATAGGAAACCTGTACGCGCCCGCCCATCTTTTGCGTGGATCTCGAACATCTAGGGAGAAGGGAATCGGTGTGACTTAAAAACGCTTGCGGTTCAGATCAGTTCATCATCTTGTGCCGGTTCTTCTGTAAGTTCCGTTTTGACAAGTCCTTCAGAGCGTATCGTAAAAGCAGCTTCTTTGCCTTCCGGTATGCTGCGGTGTTTCTTGAGTACAGCAACGCGTACCCCATGGCTGGCCTTTTTCAATTCGATAAGGCATTTGCTAGAATATTTGAGAAGATCTCCACCAACCATCTTGACTGCGTCTTTCTGTGTGCTGTCAAAGTCCGCATATACCTGATTAGTGATAAGGACAGGGATGAGTCGTTTCCGGGCAATCTCGGTCAAACGCCCGAGCTGTACCCCCAACTCTCGGTTTATAGTGTAGACATCCTGGTTCTTCCCGATCTCAAGCCTGTAGAGCATTGCAATCGAATCGATGATGATGAAAGCGATGTCCTCCTTTTTTGCGATAGCTTTCTCGAGCTTCTCGAAAGCAAATTTCTGCTCCTCAAACGTAGTCGGCTTGAGGAAGAGGAGATTGCGGGCGTACTCCTTAAATTTCGGGCATAGCTGACGGGCCCTTTCCACTGAAAAGCTACCTTCGGTATCGATATAGATGACAGTCTTGTCTTTGGATATCTGGTCAGTCAGAGCGTTGAGCACGATGTTTGTTTTGCCGCTGCCGGCAGGGCCATAGATAGTGGTGATCACGTCGTTTTCAAATCCACCTTCCAGCAGAGAATCTACGACCTCTGATCCAGAGGATGTACGGCCTGAACGAAAGCGCTCCATTCCATCTTCCATGCATGTGTGAGGTGATGTCGATATAAAAGGTTATTGCTCCGAACAGTATCTCCGAATACAGAAGAGAAAATAGTGCTGCCTAGAAGCAAAATCAGAGATTTTGGTGATTCATGCAACCAAAATCTCGCAAGACATGCGTACGGCAGCCCAAGCACGAAACTTCGCAGCACTATTTTCTCCAAAAAGAAGAGAGCTTGCGCTATCTTTCGCACGCTAAAGTGAAGTTATATCGAGAAAATCACAGAGGAGTTTTTGTTCAATTACATCAAGATATTTCCTTAATTGGACAAACATGTTCATATTTTTTGGTTACCCAGAGTCTCGAGATAGATTTTGCACATTTGGGGAATCGCAAGAGTTTTGTTAGAAAGCTATTACTCTGTTTATAACCCGGTGGGGATGTCGATGAATTTGCAATGGATATCGAATTTTTTGTCAAGGAGCACAGCAAGCGCCTTGAGTCCCAATGTTTCAGACGCATGATGTCCCGTGAAAAGCACATTCATACCAGCATCTTTGGCATCGTGATAGATCTCTGTCGGCTCCCCTGTGATATAGAGGTCAGCACCAGCATCTTTGGCTTCTAAAAACCCCTTGCGTCCTGCAGCGCCACAGCATACTGCGATCTTTGAGATGGCATCTGTTCCGAAGAAGAGCGAATGGATCTGTTGTTGCGATATTTTAAGGACGTCAGCGACCTCCTCAAGTACCTGTTGTTGTGTGCGAGGTTGAGGGTATGTGCCGATCCATCCGATATCTTTGCCTTGATGGGAATAGAACCCATGTTGTTTTTTCGCTCCGAGTTGGTGCAGGAATTCGGCATTATGTCCTATCTGTTCATGGCAGTCGAGCGGAAGATGAGCGGTATAGAGGGAGATGTCGTTTTCCAGCAGGATCTTGAGGCGGTCTTTCATGCTGCCTTTCACGCAGGGATTGACGCCTTGCCAGAATAGCCCATGATGCAGGATGATCATGTCTGCACCCTTGGCAACGGATGTGAGGAAAGTCTCTATCCCTGCATCTACCGCAAGCAGGATTGTGGACACTTTTTGTTTGCCCTCTACCTGCAGTCCGTTATAGGAGGCGTCTTCTATATTGTCCAGCATAAGATAGTTATCCAGAAATGTTGTGATAGCATTCAGTGAGACCATATATATCAATCCTCTAGGCGTTTTTTCATTTTCGCCATTACAGAGGCGAATCCCCATTTCTTATATATCTTTTCTGCAGTGCTGCCATGCAGAGTTTCCAGCTGTATGTATCTGCATCCTTCTTGTGCGAACCACTTTTCAATTTCTTTGTACAGGGCAGAGCCTACACCCATATTCTGAGCCTTTGTATGCACCGCGAGATATCGCAGTGTGCCTGTGGGTGGAAGTGTATAGAGTCGTGGTCGTGGCAGATGTGTGAATCCATAGACGAATCCGCTGATTCCGTTTTTGGTCTCGGCTACCAGAAAACAACCGTTCTTGTCCTGCATGCTCTCGAAGATGTAGCGACGTGCCTGTTCATGAAAATCAGGGGAGCGCGTACGAAATTCCTGGAAGGATGCATGCATCTCAGCATCATTGTGTTCCTGCATCATGAAGAAGAGATCCATGATGTGAGGTAGATCAGCCAGCCTCGCGTTCCGGATGGTGGTCATCAGGGGAATGAAAGTAGCAGTGATTTATAAGTTCCACCTTGGAACACCGGATACTAAGGAGGATGGATGACGTAGGGAATGGATGGGTTTCACTCAACAAGGAATCACCCGCTCTCCTGATTCTGATTCAATGTGCTGGTGTCTTTTCGCGCAAAGACCTGCATCGCACAACCTACACTGTCTTACGCAACCTATATAAACTGCGCAGAACCGTTGTATATTCATGAAAGACGTATTCCTTTCTTCGCTGCGCGATAAAGCGAAGAAGGACATCAAACGAATCGTGTATCCAGAGGGTACTGACGAACGTATACTTGAGGCTGTCGTGCAGGTGAAGAAAGAAGGGCTTGCGGAGCCGATCGTGCTGGGGCCTACGGAGAAGATTCGGGCCATAGCGCAGGAACGGGGTTTCGATCTGGCAGGGATCAGGTGTATAGATCCTCTCACAAGTGATGAGGCGCATCGGTATGCGCAGGAATTGCATGCACTGCGGAAAGCCAAAGGAGTGTCGGAGCATGATGCTTTGCGTATGGTCAGGGACCCTAGCTACTATGGTACGATGATGGTCCAGTCCGGTGATGCTGATGGTCTGATATCAGGGGCCACACACACTACTGCGGATACGCTGCGGCCTGCTCTACAGATTATCAAGACGAAGCCAGGGATAAAGATTGCTTCCAGTTTTTTCATCATGCTTATCGGGGAGAAGGTCTATCTGTTTGCGGATTGCGGGTTTGTCATTGATCCTGATGCAGAACAGCTCAGTGAGATAGCCCTGAGCACCGCAGAATCAGCGCGAAGGTTCGGCATTGAGCCGAAAGTGGCTATGCTCTCTTTTTCAACGAAGGGAAGCGCGCATGATCCGGTCCTTCAGAAAGTGGTCGATGCCACGCGTATTGTACGGAGAAAGGATCCGGGCCTGGTCGTGGATGGAGAGATTCAGCTGGATGCTGCCATCATACCGGAAGTGGCGGCACGTAAGTGTCCGGAATCACCTTTGGAGGGTGAGGCTAATGTACTCATCTTCCCTGATCTGAATTCCGGAAATATCGGCTATAAATTGACAGAGCGTCTGGCGCATGCGATGGCACTCGGGCCGGTGGTCCAGGGACTGCGAAAACCGATCAATGACCTGAGCAGGGGATGTGCTGTACATGATATCGTCGAAATGACAGCAATCACTGCAGTGGAGGCACAACGATGAATGTTCTAGTTCTGAATGCAGGGAGTTCCTCCCTCAAATTCAAGGTGATCAATACAGCAGAAGGTACCGTGTTGCAGAAAGGGCATGTGGATGGCATAGGGCTGTCGACATGCAAGTTTATCCTTGGCGACAATATCCGCGATTGCGAGGTATCTGACCACGATCACGCGGTCCAGCTCGTCCTGGACTCGATAGACGTATCTTCTTTGGAAGCGGTGGGTCATCGGGTGGTCCACGGGGGAGACGCATACAATGACGCCGTGCGACTCAATGAGGAGGTCATTGCGGAAATCGAACGTCTCTCTCCTCTTGCTCCGCTACACAATCCTGTGAACTTGAGCGGAATCCACGCGTGCAGGCGACTGTTGCCGGAAATACCTCAGGTAGCGGTCTTTGATACTGCCTTCCATCAGACGATCCCGTCAGAGGCGTTTTTGTACGCTATACCTTATGAAATGTATGAGAAGTATCGTTTACGAAAGTACGGGTTCCATGGGACCAGCCATAAGTTCCTGAGTATGCGTGCTGCAAAACTTCTGGAAAAAGAAAATGCGAATGTGATCACCTGCCATCTGGGAAACGGATCCAGTGTTGCAGCAGTCAAAGATGGTGTCTCGATAGATACTTCAATGGGGATGACTCCTTTGCCGGGGCTTGTGATGGGTACGCGGTGCGGGGATATCGATCCTGAAATAATTCCCTACCTGATGGAACACGAGGGAAAGGATGTCAAGGAAGTTATGCATATTCTGAATAAACAGAGCGGCCTTGCCGGTCTCTCCGGAGACTCGGATGTGCGTGCCCTGCACGCTCGTTCGAAGAAGGGGGATGCACAAGCGATACTTGCTCTTGATATACTTGCATATCACGTAGCACGATACATAGGTGCATATATGGCGATTATGGGAGAGCCCACTGATGCTTTGGTATTCTCTGGAGGAATCGGGGAAGGTGGATGGTATATACGTGAAGCTGTGTGCCGTCGGATAGAGCATATGGGTGTAGTCCTGGATACTGAGCAGAACAGCAAGAACATGCATGAGATTGTGTCGCGTCCAGAGTCTCCTGTCAAGGTGTATGTGATTTCTACTGATGAAGAACTGATGATTGCCCGCGACACTGAGCGGGGGATTATGTGAGTTCG
>CAZMDB010000094.1:0-5463 GCA_964565095.1 uncultured Methanosarcinales archaeon
GCTCCTGGAATGTCACACTCGAAGATATAGTTGTTCTGCTGCGGATACCACGGTGCGATAGAAAGTCCATGCCCTGATGCATGAACCAGACCTATCGACAGCAATACCACTAGCACAAATATTGTCCAACGCATTTATTTAAGCCCCCCCACCGACAGTCTCCTATCGGCATATTGAACATATTTCTATCACATAAAAAGCTTATGCCTCTTAAGCGAATTCATCCTTTGCCAAAGATGACCTTTTCAATATTGTAGGTCCCCAGTTTCGGCGCCAATGCATATCCATCGAATGCAGCTTTTGCCAATATGCCACGATCCAGCCAATCGAACAACCATTCGTGGGTGTATTGCGGATCCTCCTGGACTATACCACTTCCCATCTGCAGCAACCAGTTCAGATTAAAGTACTCATGCGCTCCTATCGGCGGGGCACAGATGATGGGGATACCCAAAGCGGTGTAGAATGACATCTCGCTAGTCTTGGTCCAAAGTATATCCGTCGTGCGCAATGTCTGGGAAAATCCTGCAAAATATTCCGGTTTGCTCAGATATACATCGATATTGATACCTTTTCCGATCTGACCTGTCAGTCCCAGCTTCAGTGCAGCTTCATGGAATTTCTGGGCAACCTCCAGACGTGTTCCTGCTACGAGATTTACTCTGATAACCTTCTGAAGAATAAATTCCCGCAGGCTATGCAGCATCTTGACTCCTATGTCGACTTGAGCTCCTGCCCCTCCCACCACGAACGTGAGCGTCAGGGGGTGGTTCTTCTTTCCTTTCCTACGCAATCCCGTCAATTGATCATGATGATGGATAAACCGTTTCTGCGGATCGAGATTGATTAGCCGGCTGCCGAGATCCTTCTTCAGTGTTTTCATGCTGCGCCCCCCGATGTTCTCTTTGGGCAGAGGGAAGCCGGTCAGGATAATATTCTTCTTAGGCACACCATACTCGGTCAGCCTTCGCGCTGCGCGCTTTGTAGGTACCAGATAAACGATTCTGCTTTTCTTGGGATTCTCCGCCACCCAGATGCGATTGATATCCACATCACAGACGACGCAGTAGACCGGGGAGATGTCTGCCTGATCAGCAGCAATGGCGGTGGTAAAGAACGTGGTGAGCAGAGGGATCTTCTTTTTCTTTGTGTATTCACTGATACTGCGCCCCAGTCCCTTGTTTATCAGCCGCTGCATGTATTTGACCTGTGGTGTGGCAAATGAAAGATCCCGGTAAGGGTGCATCGGCAGGATCTTTTGTAGTCTATCATACATCTCGAATATCTTGGGTCCCACCAACGGGACGGAAGTGATCCGGGAAATAGCCTCATAGATCCAGCGGGATCTTTTCCATAGCTTCTTCTCCTGCGGAGTGATTATCTTGTCGCTATTGGCGGTGATGATCCGCTCCTCCGCGATCTTCTTGAAAGGATAAGCGGCCCTCTGATGCCCGTACCCCATGTCAACGGTAATAACCCACGCTCGTTGTTCGTTTTTCAAGATCCCGCTCCTCATATCTGCACTTTATAAACGATGGTACCTATCTTGGTATGGTTGAATCCTGAATCGGGGTTCGTGTAGTTGACCACTATCGGGCTCTTGAAAGCCGTCCCGGAAGAGAGGGCGCAGTTCGCGTCATACGTCTGTGTCTCTCCTGAAAGGATGTTCCCGGACCCTGTCGCGGTTCCACATTCATTGATGACTACCACCACATTCTCCAAGTCGATAGGCATCCCGTTCTGGACTGCGACACTGACTCCAGTACTCTTGGCGATCCCGTCTACGCAATAGATTCCGGTAGAAAACTCACAGCGTTCTGTAATAAACGACGAGAAATCGAACACGCCTACATACGCGAGGCTTGCAAGCGCACCAAGTATGACCGCAAACGCCCACCCATAAGTGATAAGAAATTCCAGCGCTACCTGTCCTCGTCTGCGTAGTTGTCTCATCCAGATACCTCTTTTATCCCTTTGTGCCGCACCAGCGTATATAAATCTTCTGCTAGCCCTGCACACCCGTTCAGCCATGACGACAGATTTAAATATCTCCAGAACGTAGCAGTCTCCATGGGAGACAAGACCAAATACGAGTGCAAATGCGGCTACACCTTCTCCTCCACGCAAGATGCTGGTATGATCAGATGCCCTTACTGTGGGAATGATCGCGTAAAAAAATACCGTGCGGATGAAGCATCACGCCTGCTCAAAGAGTCCACTATCTTTGACAGAGAGGAATAGTCATATCCTTGTCTCGTGTGGGCTGGTGACCCTTTTAAGAAGCACCAATAAGCTTTTCTCAGATGCAGCTTCATGCGCATACTCTGATCCTAGCGATTCAAGCAGCATGCGCTCTCCCTGTTCTACCTCATCAAAATGCAGCATCGCTTCTTCCGACAGGCGGTCGCGCGACAATCCCAGACGCATATAGCTCTTTATCTCCACAAAATCAGGAGCTGCCTTCCGGATCAGCACAGCAAGAGCCTGTAGGGCTTCTCTGGAGGTGTTAACCCCCTTTATCAAAGTCACCCGTATCACTCTGCGACATGACAACTGCGAAAACAGGGAAAGGCTTTCCTGTAACCGCTGCCATGCATCAGGATGTGTGGGACGGTTGATCCTGCGAAAGGACTCTTCTCCATAGGCTTCTAAAGATATGTATAGCTGAGTCGGTTGACATGCGGGTTCTTCCAGCAGTTTCTGGAAATATGATGGGTGCTGGGCATTGGTGACCACAAAGACTGTCCTGGCATTACGACGCTCCTTAAGGTATTTGACCATCTGCGGGAGATGAGGATAGAGGGTCGGCTCTCCTGACAGCGATATCGCGTAATGATCAGGGTGAACCGCCTCATAGAACCTGTCCGGGTCCACCTTCTCGTTTCCCTTGAAACCAATCAGCAGTTTTTCCCGTTGCGCAATCAGCGCTTCCACGATCTGTTCAGGAGTATCAAGGTCATGCGTATCGTAAGCTTTCTCATCCATATACTCGGTCGGCCGCCAACAGAATATGCACCGCTGATCGCACCACATGGATGCAGGGGAGAATTGCATGCACCGATGGGTATGGACACCATAGAATGTGTCTTTATAGCATTCCCCTTCTCCACGCAAAGACATTTTGTTCCAATGACAGATCTGTACAGCAGAATGATTATGGATGCCATACTGCTTTTTCTGAAGGTCCTTCTGTGTGCTTTTAGGCAATCGCTGGCTCATGGACCTGACAGCACAGCCCGATTAATAAAAGTTTAGGATGCTCTCAGAAGCCCACTGTCACAATCATATCCTTCTGTTGCGTATGCATCTGTGCCTCAGGCCATATTTTCAGAATCTCTTCTTGTATCCGCCTTTTCCTTGGAGAATTCTTCAGGAAACTGAGCACGAACTGATCTTTTCCGACCCGTGCAATCTCCCCGAGTGCGGTGGGGACATCCTCAAAATTCTGTATCGCAGTCAGGCTTATTACCACATCAAAACTATGATTGCCGAAGGGAAGCTTCTCAGCTGCTGCCTGCTCGAAACGGATGCGGGGATAATTTCTCCGAGCCACTGCCAACAGGCCTCTGGAAGGGTCGACGACCACTTTTTCCCTGACATGCCATGCAGCCGTACTTATTCCGGTTCCGCACCCCACATCCAGAAGCCGGAAATCTGCCGGAAGATCAATGAGGTTCTTGGTGTAGCTGATCTTCTCCAGTTGTTCTGCACCATGCAACTCATCATATCCTGGAGCGATCGCGTCGTAATAGCTGTCCGGCATTGCCGAGAGGAGAGCAGACTGATTAATAATGATTGTGCCATGTCTTCTTCAAATTATTTTCTTTAATTGCTTTTTATATAGAAAATAAATCATTCGCCATCTTCTTCCGCAAAAAGACTAAGCTCTTAGCAAGGATAACATTTATAAAGACATGGGGGTTCCTGCGCTTGAGGTTAAGGTTTCGTCGAGGAGATTCTGGCACTGTGTAGTATTTGGAGGAATATCAGAATGACAAGCATATATGACATTGACCCCTTGAAGCTGAATGTAGCTCTTGCAAAGGAGCTGTCTGGCATCAAGGAGATCAAAGCCCCTGAATGGGCACCTTTTGTCAAGACTGGTGCTCATAAGGCACGCCAGCCTATCCAGGATGATTGGTGGCAGCTCCGCGCTGCAGCTATCTTGGTCAGCGTAGCAAAGCTCGGTCCGATCGGCACGAATAAGCTTCGGGTCAGGTACGGAGGACGAAAGCGGCGAGGATACAAGCCGTCACAGTTCCGGAAGGGTTCAGGATCCATCATACGGACAATCCTGCAGCAACTTGAAGAAGCAAAGCTGGTCGAGCAGGCAGAGAAGGGCACACACAAGGGACGTATTGTGACCGGACAAGGTGCAAAGGTCCTGGCAAAGGCAGCCAACACTGCAGATTGAAGAGATGGACAAAGCGGATAATCAGGTATCACAAAAAGACCTCAAGAAAATCGCTGATGATGTTGCGGCTCTTGAAAAGACCGTATTTTCGCACATGAGCAAAAGTGCGATGGAACGGTACGGGAGAGTACGCATGGCTCATCCTAAAAAGGCGATGCAGGCGCTGCTCCTGTTGGCCTCGATGGTCAAGGAATCACCCAAAATGATGGTCGATGATACCCGATTCCGACAACTGCTCAAAAAAATCAAAGGATGATTATTATGGCAACACACAAGAATCTGGCACGGAAGCTCCGTTTGGCAAAACGTGGCAAACAGACTGTCTGGGCTCCTTTCTGGACGGTCCCGAAGATCTACGGGAAAGGACGGGCTGTCCACCCTGGACGCCATACCGAGGTCAAGCGTAGCTGGAGACGCACAAAGATCAAGAGAGTATAAATGGTGATTGATGTATGGCTACACTTGAACGAACATATACGATCCCTTTGCGCTCAGAGGTACAGAAAGCTCCTCACAAAAAGCGCGCGAAAAAGGCGATCACTGCTATCAAGGATTTCATCTCCCGTCACATGAAGACCGATCAGGTCGGCATCGGAGCGGAACTCAACGAGTATGTCTGGAAGCAGGGTATAGAGAATCCTCCCCACAAGGTCACTGTGGTGATCAGGAAGGAAGATGAACTGGCTTTTGCCAACCTGCCCGGCAAGTCTCTTGAGCCTAAGAAGGTTGAACAGAAACAGACTTCGCAGGACAAGGGTATGCTCGAGAGTCAGATAGAAAAAATCAAAGGCACTAAGGAGGAGACTCCGGAAGAAAAACCTTCAGAGAAGAAGGAAAGTGCTGCGGAATCCAAGCAAGAGTAATTACTTCTTTTTCTTTTTATTCATTTCTTGTTCGATTTTCTTGAGTGCACTGTCAAGACCGACAAACAGATTCCTGTCCACTACAGAACTCTGGAAGCTGTCCCCTTGGCTCGCTGCATTCACATGAATCTCGTGCTGAGTAGAGTTCTGTGTTTTATGTACATCTTTACGAGATATCTCCAAAGA
>CAZMDB010000095.1:0-5451 GCA_964565095.1 uncultured Methanosarcinales archaeon
AGGGAATAGACATTAATGCCAAAGCCATCAGGGAGGGGCGTCAACTTATAAAAGAATCTGGAGTCCCTGGGATCGACTTATGCCTGCTCAATGCTGATGACATGCATGATATACCAGATAGTTCATACGATGTTTCTCTTTCTGTTGCCACACTGATCTACATAGGTCCGGATAAGATTCATAAGGTCATCCAAGACATGGTTCGCATATCAAGAAAGTATCTCATACTATTGGAGATGCAGGTGGCAGAGAATTTGCCCGACCGTTTTGATGGTGATCACTGGATCCGTAATTATCCTGAGATATGCAAAGGATTGGGGCTGGATCTGCTACATAAAAAAACATTTAAAGGAGGAGGCATGGGCAAGGATTGGGAATCATATGGGGCTCTCATGATTTTCCAGAAATCCGCTCCCAGAGGATAAGAAAATGACTGCAAATACTACAGCGTTCAAGATATTCAAGAAGACATCTCAACTATTAGTAAAGACAAGGGTCCATAAAATCCTATGGTTCGTAGAGCCATTGTATGACAAGATTTTCGCGTTGCTGTATAAGAACCAGAAGGTAAGGACGTTGCAAGGGAGCAAGATGTATCTTGATGTATCCCATCCTCATCCTGGGATGCGCAAGACATTCCAGACCTATGCGCTGAACAATATCCACGAGCCTGAAACGACTGAGCTCTTCAAGAGACTTATCAATAGAGGAGATACTATCGTCGATTTCGGTGCCAACATTGGTTATTTCACGCTTCTAGCAGCACGCCTTACAGGCAAGAAAGGTATTGTATATGCTTTCGAACCCGAACCTACCAATTTCAAATTCCTGCAGAAAAACATATCTCTGAACGGATATGACAACGTTAAGGCATTCCAGAAGGCTGTGTCCAGCGAGAATGGAAAAACGGAGCTGTTCATCTGCGATTATGATACCGGTCATCATACGATAAACAGCTATAATGGCATCAAAGCTTACTCTAAGGGCAGGAAGAGCCAAATGCATTCGATTGAGATAGAGACAATCAAGCTTGATGACTTCCTTAAGGGAAAGAAGATCGACCTGATGAAGGTCGATGCTGAAGGATCGGAATTCCTTGCCATAGAAGGGATGAAGGGTCTACTCAAGAAAAACAAGGACATAAAGATAGTTCTGGAATATTTCCCTCTACTTGTCAAGAATATGGGCGGTGACCCAATCAAGATGATCCAAGATCTTCTGGACATGGGCTTCAGGATAGATCTCATACCTGAAGATTACAATGCCAATAACAAAAACCTCAAACAGATCACAAGTGCCGAGATTCTCAGAAGGATCTGCAGAGGAGATGAGCATGTCAACCTTCTCGTGCATTATCAAGATAAACCGTTAATATGAAAAACGTCTTGATTATCGGGAATTTCTGGCCATATATTGATAGCGGAAGCATCCGTGTGATAGGCCTTTATAGGTTCTTGCCTAAGTACGGATATAATCCTATCATACTCACAGGCAAGCTCCTTAATCCTCCTGATCATAAGCTTAAAGATGTACATGAGGTACACTACAAGCACTTCCTTATCCCGGAAACCTCAGTCAGACAAGTCAGCTCCATGGAGATAGTCCACAGACACTCGCACATCCATGCACTGATGAAGAAAATCTATGTGAAGCTCAAAGAGCTTTTCGCATATCCTGATGAGCATAAGGCATTCATTTCTCCAGCTATAGCAAAAGCAGAAGAGATCATCAAAGAGAGAGATATCAGCGCAGTCATAAGCATATATCCTGTCTCGACCCATTCAGTAGCCTATGAGATAAAAAAGCGGTACAACATACCCTGGATAGTCGATATTCCTGACCTCTGGTCGCATAATCAAGCATATCCTTATGGCAAAACCAGACAGAAAAGGGATGAGAAATATGAGAAGAAAGTGCTGCAATCAGCCGATGCCATCACCACTGTTACGCCTCAGTTCATCGATATCATGGACAACTTGTCCAGTAAAGGTAAAACTACTCTGATAACACATGGTTTCGACCCTGAGACCTTGAATTCTCCACCGAAAAAACTGAATGATAAGTTTACGATCACCTATACCGGATATATATATGACCAGCAGAATCCCTTACTGATTGCCCAGGCATTCAAAGAGCTTGTAGAAGAGGGTAAGGTTGATGAAGACGATATACAAATAAACTTCTGGGGGCCTCATAATCTGAGGCTTGATGAATATCTCAAGAAATACTCACTGGATTTCATCCAGCAGAAAGGAAAGATCCCCCGGGAACAGGCTATTCAGGAGCAGAGGAAATCACATCTTCTTCTTCTTCTCAAATGGGAAGACAAAAGACAAAAAGGGATACTTACCAGCAAGATATTCGAGTATTTTGCCGCCTTGCGACCTATCATTGCTACTGGAGGTTTTCCTGATGTCGTCGACGATTTCCTGAAAAAGACACAAGCTGGGCAATGTACATCAGATGTGGAGTCATTGAAAAAAACTGTGCTGTCATACTATGAAGTGTATAAAAAGGGAAAGGACCTACCCTATTCCGCGTCAATCCAGAGGATCAAAGAATATAGCCTTGATAGCCTTACAGGAAAGTTCGTCAAATTGATCGACACCCTGGACTCTAGAAAGAATTCTCATAGATAAACTCTCGGGAATCAAGTGCGCACCAATATCTGTCAGGCCTGAAGCGTACACCGTATTCTCCGATAGTTGAGACTTCAAGGCATGGATACCCCAATGCGCGCAAATATTCGCAAATTCCAGATATTCGAGCTGCATATTCGAGATGCGTAATTATCAGCACACGTTTCATAGTATCAATTTCTGGTCAGCTATGTATATGATTTGTGCCATTCGAAATACGGTAGTAAGAAGACAAGGAATATTTTCTGCATAAAATTTATAAACCATTCGCAGCACCTGCCCACGAGGGGAGTAATTTTGGGTAGGAAAAAGCATGCAAGATCTGTAGAAGAATCTTCTGAAGAGTTCGAGATAGACACCAAAAAGGTAAAGGAAATCTCAGGAAATGTATGGAAAAAAATGCAGAATCCCTACTTCCTAGCCATCCTGCTGCTTTTGGTCGCAATATATATCGGCATTTTTTATCGCATGGCGCCACTGGAATTGCCTGCGACTCAGAATTGGGCGGAAAGCAGCATCCAGAATAATCTGCGCGCCCAGATAGCTAATCAGGTGAGATCGCAATATCCTAATCTTCCTCCAGAGAATCTTGAACGTCAGGTAGATGAGCAGGTCCGGCAATACATTGCAGCTAATGAGCAAGCATACTGGCAGCAGGTTGATCAGACTTCAGAGCATTTCAAAGATAGATTCAAAGATGAAGATGGATACACTTACTTATTGGCAATTGACCCATATTACTATTTGCGCCTTACGGAAAACTACATCGAGAATGGGCATCCTGGTGAGTTTCTTGATGATCAGGGGCGCCCCGCGAGCAGATACAGCCTGGCTCCTACGGTGAAGACTACTACTGGAAATTTTCATCCTTGGTTGCAGGCGCAACTGTTCAAGATATCAACAGTCTTTTCATCCGTCAGTCTAGATGATTATACAACCCGGGACGTAGCTCATGTGGCATTCTTTGTGCCTGTCATAATAATAGCTCTGGCAATAATACCTGCATTCTTCATAGGAAGGATGTTTGCTGGAAACATTGGCGGTTTTTTTACTGCCATCTTTTTCGCCCTTCATCAGAGTTTGCTTACGCGCACACCTGCAGGGTTTTCTGATACTGATGCCTATAACGTGCTGTTCCCGCTTCTGATCATGCTTCTGATCATGCTGGCCATGCGCAAGCAGAAATTATGGAAGACAGGGGTTTTTGCGCTGGCAGCAGGGATTATCATGGGCATTTTCAGTTGGGCATGGTCGGGATGGTGGTACATTTTCGACTTCGTGGTTATTGCTCTGATCGGGTATGGAATTTTTGCAGCGATCAATTGGATTGTTCTCCAGTATAAGGAGCATGATGAGTTGCGCCTGCGCTTCTGGAGAGACCCTCACATCAGTACATACCTGATGACCTCTGTATCATTCCTTGTAGCGTCAGCAATTTCTGTGACCGTATTCTCATCCTGGAAGATATTTTTGGGCGCGCCACTTAATGCCTTGGGCTTCACGTCCATCAAGCAAGCAGCACATGCAAATCTCTGGCCGAATGTGTTCACTACCGTCGCAGAACTGAATGCAGGACCCATACCCACAATCATCGGGAATCTAGGAGGATTCTTCGGGAACAGTACCATATTCTTTGCTGCGTCTTTTATCGGAATTACTGCACTGCTCTGGCCACGTACATGGAATAGAAAGTATAGGTTGTATGCAGTGGGAACCACCCTGTGGTACCTATTTTTCACTTGGCTGGGTCTGCAAAAAGGGATTCCGTCGCTCGGAGCCATATCTGAAGATATGGTGTTTTTCCTGATTCTGCTCATACCGATAGGAGTAGGGCTCCTCATCCGGATTGTGGAAGAAAATCATGATTATTATCCGCTTTATATGGTTCTACTGGGAATATGGATGGTCGGAACAACCTACGCTTCCACACAGGGAATCCGATTTACTTTACTCATGGCCCCTCCATTCGTGACCGGCTTGGGTATACTGATCGGAAAGCTTGTAGCTCAGGTGAGCGGATTAGGAGAAAGATATCTCGGCATCAGATCATCAATAGGAAGTGTGATCCTTTTTGTACTGGCATTGGGGCTATTGATCCAACCTATTGCGAGGGCAGAACAGATTGCGCTGCAGGAGATACCTAGCATGAATGATGCGTGGTATGACACCCTTACAAAAATACGCAATGAGTCTCAACCAGATGCGATCATATCCTCGTGGTGGGACTTCGGGCATCAGTTCATCACCATTGCTAAGCGCGGCGCGACTTCAGATGGAGGACATCAGAATAGCCCTCAGGCGCATTGGCTTGGGAGATTATTGCTCACGGATAGCGAAGAAGAGAGCGTGGGTATCCTTCGCATGCTCAATTGCGACGCTAACATGGCATTCAATAAAGTAATGCAGATTACACAGGATCCAGTAGAGAGCAAGATGATTATCAATTCTCTGCTCGGGATAGGCAGGGACGAAGCGGAAGAAGTGCTTCTTGAACAGGGAATCTCTGCAGAGAATGTGCAGGATATCCTGCAGAGCACCCACTGTGATCCTCCTGAAAGCTTCCTGATCACTTCAGAAGATATGGTATCGAAAGCAGGAGTCTGGGCTCATTTCGGAAGCTGGGATTTCGAGCGTGCAGCTGTGTGGAATACAGTGCGACGAGGATCACAACAAGAAGCATTGGAGGCCATAGAACGGCATCTTGGAAGAACAGGTAACGATGCTCTGCAACTATACTACACGCTTTCGGATTATAATCAGGATCAGGGCAATAGTTGGATTGCGGGATGGCCAAGTTTCGTCTCCCGAAAGG
>CAZMDB010000096.1:0-5402 GCA_964565095.1 uncultured Methanosarcinales archaeon
GGTGGAAAGCGTTATCGTAAAACCCAACATTCCGCACTTAAGGAAACTATCCAGACAGTTACGGGACCGTAATATCTATTCCCATCTTGAAGTTGTGAAAGTGCAGGGAAGTTGCCAGAACAATACGTATCTTACTCCTTCAGTACAAGAACTCAAGGAACTCTTCTACGGGATACGGAAGGATGACATCCGCGATGGTTTTGAAGGCTTCGTACCACATCCTCCATACGTTGGAGGAACGTGTTATCAGAACCTCATCAGACTCAATATCGGCGCGAATGGCGACGTACGACCATGCCCGGGAATCGATCTCAAATTCGGGAATCTCCAAGAACAATCGATGGAAGATATCATCAATCAAAGTCCGTTTCTTGACATCGTACGAAATCTAGAACGATATATCCAAGGAGACTGCGCAGAATGTGATCATTTCGTAGAACGGGAATGCTATGCCGGTTGCAGAGGCATGGCATATCAAGAAATGAAAGCTGCTGGATTCTCGGATTTCCAGGCGCTTGTGGCTTCAGATCCAAGTTGCTGGAGAGTCACGGAGGTGTTGGACTATAAACGAGTACTATCTGAATAGACCAATCACGAAAACGAGTCTTATATATTACCTTAATACTGACTGCAATAGGAACTGCAAGCAATGCTACGTAAAAAACACCGTTTCTCCGGGCGTCAGAGGACTTGATGAAGCACTAGAAGATGTTCGTTTGTTGACAAGTCATGGCAATAAAGTAGTTCCCTTTGGTTCCGAGATTCTACTCCATCCAGAATTATTACGGGTGTATCAGGAACTGGGCCATCATCATATTCGTTCCAACGGGATAGTACCCGCAAATGATAACAGAGCGCTTGAGACGGCAGCTGACTGCGGCATAGAAACGGTAATATATTCAATAAATCCTCTGCCAGAGACTGACATACTGAATCTTGTACCCAAAGAGATTGTTGATAGGGCAATAGAGCGTGTACATGCATCTAATCTTACCCCCATGGGATCCTTAGTCGTACACGCGGAAAACATGAAATATCTAGATCAGGTTGTTCAGTACGCGCGGGAAAAAGGTCTCAAGAGCCTTGAATTCCTTCGCCTCGTCCCATACAGGTCGAATCTGGTGCAACATGCGATGCCAGAAACGCATATGGATGAATTCTGGGACCAGATCAATAGATTCAAGGATCTCATTCCTCGAGAAGAACTTTATCTCACAGTACATAGAACATTTGGCATCACAAGAAGAAAATCATTCCCTGAATTATTGAAAAAACAGGAATTCTGTCCAGCGGGCAAAAAGATGTTTGTCGTCAGCATGGACAACTTCGTCTACCCCTGTCCCTTCTTGATGGGGCCATCCTGGAAAATGGGGCACTTTAATAAGGATAGAATCCATATTGACAAAGAGATGAGAGATGAAGAAATCAATTGTAGGGCTCTCCAAATCTCTCCTGCATAATCGCCTTTTCTGCAAGATTCCGACCCAATTTTCTGCAGACCTCGAGATCATCTTCTGTGAACTCGCCGGTCACTGCGGCACCATAATGTGATGAAGGTTCTCCTGTTCTAGTGCCTCCTGTGTATATCATCATGCCCATGATGAGAAGTGCCTGATAGAAACCGATCAAAGTCGTCTCAGTACCTCCACGCAGAGATGCACCAGATGAAAAAGCTGCCGCAAGTTTGCCCTCCACCTGTATATGATTCCGCAGCTGGTCAAGAAACTGCTTCATCTGCCAGCTCATAGCTCCATAGTAGGTAGGGCTACCAAATATGATGGCTTGACATGACTGCAGAAAATCATAGTCACAAGAATCAACAGACATGATCTTGCACCCTACAGTATCTGCAACTCCTTCCGCCACATAACCGGCCAATTCCTTGGTCCTGCCAGTCTCTGAATGGTACACTATGGCAATATGGACATCACTCACTTTTGATTTCCTCGATTTTTTTTACGTAGAAATCAACAGCAATATCTGTCAACTTCTGTCCCAACTGGGCAGTCGCTCCTCTCTGGTCTGCATTGATTATCCCTGATCTGGTAATATATTTTCTTGCCATATTATTGCTGACCATAAATGCCGTTTCATGAAATTCCTGACTTAATTTATCCTGCTTGACAAGCACAGGATCTATGTGCAATAGCAACGACGCTTCTGCAACGCAGGCGTGACCTATAGGACGTCCCAGAGACTGCTTCGCAAACTCTTCTACCTCAGTAATCCGCCACCAATTCTGACCTGCAATCTTGATGTTATCACACGTATAGCAAAGTTCGGTACACGCGTTCTTGATCGCACCATCATTGCCCCCATGTCCATTCACAAACAAAAAATTCCTGAAACCATGTTTGTAGAGACATAGAATGGTCTCCTTGATCATATTGGTCATAGTTTGAGGCATAACAGAAATCGTTCCCTCAAACTCCATATGAGGCACCAGAGATATCCCAGGAGCAAGAAGGGGAGCTACAAGCATGCCTGTCCGCTCCGCTGTCTTTTCGGCAAGGAATTCAGCGATAATGCTGTCAGTCCCTAATGGTAATGCAGAACTATGTTGCTCCACGCTTCCCAACGGTATGATGATGGTTCTCTCTTGTTGGATATAATCTGCGATTTCTTCGGTCGTTTTTCTCATCATATTCATTTCTTACACCCTTTCAAACTCCGCAATATTGCGTAACATCCTTTTTCTATATCCATCTGCGTAGCAGAAGCCACTGATATCCTGATATGATTCTGAGCTCCGAAGTCGGTGCCTGGCCATACACGCACTCCATATTCAGACGCAAGATCCTCGACATACAAACGGATGTCAGCATAATGACCGTTGATGTGTTCTTCTATGTCGATAAAAAGATAAAACCCTCCCTCAGGCAGATTCACCTGAACTCCACCAGCACGCATAATATCTACAGCCTTTCGCAGTTTCCCAAGATATTCTTGTCTGTTTTGTTCATAATAAGAAGGAGAGACCCGCATAAGACCTTTGGCTATGGCATACTGCACAAGACTACTGGGAGGATTCAGCATAGTGGCCTGAACCTCTGTCAGTTGCTGGCATATCTTTGACGCTGCTACCGCATACCCCAATCGCCAGCCACAAATTCCAAGACTCTTCGAAAAGCTTCTGATCACTAAAAGATTCTGGTAATCCTCTACATTAATCATACTGAGAAGTGAATCGTGCACTTCGCTATAGATGAAATGACAATATGCCTCATCCAGAACCACTTGGCAACCCATATGACGGGACAAATCAAGAATTTCTCGAAGAAATACGGGGTCCCATACTTTTCCATCCGGATTATTAGGAGATATTAATATAACCGCCTGTACTGTGCGTGTTTTGATCAACTTGAGCAATTCTGCTTCTTTATGGACTATCTGAGGTACTAGTCCTTCAAATTTTATCTGTTTGAAATACGATGGATAATACGGTGCATATAATGCGACCTTATCTTCCGGTCTGTTATGAATTGTGAGAAATTGCCAAGCGATGGGTTTCGAGCCACTACTTACAAAAATATTATCTTCTGTACATGCAACACCATCTTTTCGCAACGTCCCACTTATGGCCTTGCGCACGGCAAGACTTCCCTGTTGATTAGTATATCCGTCCGCACCTGCACCCACTCCCTCTATAAGGGCATGTCGAATAACATCAGGAGGATCATGATCCGGATCACCGATCAAAAAATCAACCACTTTCATACGCAACAAAAAGGATAAGCATTGTATAAATAAGTTTGTAAAACATTTCCGGAAAATATTCGTTACCGTAAAGTGAAACCTCAAAGAAAACTTTAAATAAAACCATTCTATACTACCCTACATGGCAGATGGATTGACCAAAGGTAAGTTCACAGAATTCTATTGGACCGCCCCAGACAGAGATATGGTCCCGATACGAGGAAAGGATTATCGGAATGATGGATATTTCTCACAAGATGGACAGCCGCGGATATTACGACAGGTCATTGATAATGAGCTCGGGCTGGGTACACCCAGAGAAGGAAATGACATCCCAAAGCATATAGAATACATGCGTAGACATGACTTGGTCCAACCCTGTCAAGTCTCGGAGAAAGGGCATCTTACATGGCATGCCAAAGGTGTCATGATGCAGCGGCTCCTTCGGGATTACGCACGTAATCTGGCTAGTGAATGGGGCGCCATAGAAATGATCAATCCCATTCTCATTCGTGCTGATCACAATGAGATCGGCGAACTGATGGGTGAATTCCATGAACGTGATTATAAAGTTGATGGAGGTAGAGGGCTTGGATTCTTGAGATACGCATCTGATCCGCTCGGATTTCCTTACATGCAGCAAGCCCGGTGGTCGGAAAGTCAGGGACCGCTCAAGACCTATGAAGAGGCGTCATGTTTCCGCAATGAACAGGACGGGGAAGTCTCAGGACTCAAAAGAGTCCGGAATTTTCTGATGACTGATATGCATGCAGCATGTGCCAATAAATCCCAGGCATTTGAAGAATTCGGGTATTTGGCGAACCGTTTCGGCACTCTCATGAACGATGTAATCGCCCGTGGAAGATGGGTCCTTGCGTGGGAGGGGACTACTGATTATTTTCATGAGAATAGAAATTGGCTCAAACAGATCGGAGATACGATGGGTGTACCGGCATTATTCAAGTTGATGCCTGAAATGTCACACTACTACGCTATGAAAAATGAATATCAGAGTGTACTTGCTGATGGATCCAATATCCAAGTCTCCACGGTACAGTGGGATGTAAAGAACGGACCACGATTTGATATCGGGTACATCGGGTCTGATGGACAGAAACACCCTTCGCCTGTGATTCTGCACGCTTCTAGTTTCGGCAGTATCGAACGCACCTTATGCACTATTCTCGAAAATATTGCGGCAGATGAGAAGGAAGGACGTACTCCTGAATTCCCTTTATGGCTTGCACCTACTCAAGTCCGTGTGGTACCGGTCAATGATAAATATTTGGAATATGCAGACCGAATCGCCCAGAAAATAACAGATGATAATGTCCGTGCTGATGTCGATGATCGTAGCGATACTATAGGAAAGAGAATCCGTAATTCCTCCGCCAAAGAATGGATTCCCTATGTGGTTGTGGTAGGAGAGAAAGAAGCATCAGGTGGTCAGCTGCAAGTACGGGAACGTGCTTCAGGAAAGACTCGACCGACCGATGTGCAGGATCTTGTAAAGAGTGTCCGTAAAGATACTCGTGGAATGCCGACGCACCCTTTACCACTTCCTCGATTTGTCAGCAAGCGTCCCGCCTGGAAATAATTGAACCAACTCTTTCAATCTACAGGATCCACACCCAACTATGCGCATACACTGGCCCAGGTCGTGATGCGTCGACGGTTCAGCATAGCCCCCGAAACGTTCGAGACCA
>CAZMDB010000097.1:0-5319 GCA_964565095.1 uncultured Methanosarcinales archaeon
GATAGAAGATGTGCCGTGCAATCGCAAATGGAGAAACGCCCATGCGAGTATACCGATCTCAATCAGGAAAGTGGTCATGAATGGGCCGAGCTGTGAGCTAGGTATCTTAAGGAGCGGGAAGAATATTCCCCATATTACCAGTGCTATCAAAGCATAGCCGATACCACTGGAGGGGTCAAGAAGATCCGATTGCTTGAGGTCCTGGAAGTTGATGGATATGAGTACGATGCCCAACACTATCAGGCCTATGCCCCCGTACTGTCCCGGTGTCAGCACTTCTCCGAAGAAGACCAGGGAGAAGAGCACTGTGACAATCACTGAAGAATTGGCGATAGGGGTGACCACTCCCACTTTTCCGACAGACAGTCCCTTGACAAAGGCAGCCAGCGGAAGATATCCGAGAAACGAGAGAAGAAGCGTAAAGATGATCATCTTCAGGTCAAAGACCCATGCATTGGTCAGGACTGCGCCAAGGCCGAGCAGGGCTGACATGCATAGACCCCTATAGACAAGCGTGCGACGGGTGCCGTAGCGCCGTGAAGGGAATCGCATTAGCAGGTTGGCAACTCCTATGGAAAGCATCGAGATGATACTCAGGGTCAGATGTGGTATGCTGATCATATAGCCAAGGGGGGAATAACCACTATATGAATATATGGGGTGATTACAGAGGCACCAAATCAGAAGTTTTTTTAATGCTGTCTTCCAGATTCAGCAGCATGGATCATCAAATGCTTAAGCAGTTTGCCATGGAGATGGCCCAAGACAATGGTAGACTGCTTATTGAGAGGATGGACCAGGTGGAGATCACAGAGCAGAAGGATGTGCGCGATATCTGTACTGAACTGGATCTATGGGTGGAGCAGAACATCATTAAGAAGATCAAGTCAGCGTTTCCGGGTCATGGTATCATTAGCGAGGAATTGGGCGAGATTGCTCCTGGGAGTGAATATGTGTGGATCATCGATCCGATAGACGGGACAAAGCATTTTGCGCAAAATGTACCGTTGTTCACGATATCCATCGCGCTAGCATTCAAGGGAGAGTTGACGGTGGGAGTGGTGTTCGACCCTTCTACACATCATCTCTATCATGCCCATAAAGGAGGAGGGGCGTTCCTTAATAACAAGCGTATCTCGGTCTCCAATACAGCACAGATTGACAAGGCCTTCATACATCTTGATACATCCAAGCTCAAGTCACTCAAAAAGAAAGATGCCACGCAAGCGTTGCGACGGCTCAATGCACTGATAACCAATTCATACCGCATACGCACCCTCGGAGTGGGATCGCTCGGGCTATGCTATCTTGCACAGGGCGCCTATGATGCGTATTTCGATCTGACTGGTAAGACGAAGTATGTCGACATTGCCGCAGGGACGGTCATTGTCGAAGAAGCTGGAGGATATGTGCGTGATCTTGATGGGAGTCCGGTCTCACAGCAGACATCACATCTTTTTGCAAGTAATCATAACCTGCATGCGCCTTTGCAAAAGATGCTACTGGATCTCTAGACGCTTAGCACCTACGGCTTGCAGATGGGCCGCCATCATGTGATCATTCTTATAGATCATTGCCAGGGTAGCACGGTACTGTGCAGGATTCTCACCCAGTCGCTGAAGATGCAAAGTCCCATCCGTGCAGAATATATCAGCGTCTCCTGCAGGCGCCATGCTGTGTCCTCCTTTAAAAGGCGCTTGTTTATTGCTGAACGAATAGATATCAAACATACCACTGCTTCGTACCCAGGGAAAAAGTCCGGCCCATTCTGCAATCTTTTCGCCGTTATAGATGATGAAACGCGGGCGTATCTGCTTGCCGCTCTCTTCTGTGAACAGAAGCGGACGTAATGGACCTGGGTCATCGCAGGCATAGGGGCGTAGATGCTGAGGTAACTGTAGTGCAGCAAGGTTTTCGGCATAAGGTCCCTGGTCATCATGATGACAGACAAAACGGGAGTGGTCAGTCTCTTCGAATGTACGGAATCTCAAGGGCTTGCGGCGTGTATTGAGCAGAATATCCTGTTCACCCTCGATTACTATTTCCAGGCTGCCATGTGTACCATCATGGCTATAGAAGAAGCGCCCATCGCCGAGGTTCATTCCGACGTGAGATGCGGGTAGATGCTTATCTCCGACCCTTCTCCAGGTAGCCACAGATGCTGCAGGTGCTGTCAGAACGTTGGGCGTAGACCGAAGATATGACTGCATGGCGCGTTCCCATGTACTTGCACTCTGAAGCGCCCTTTCTGCAACTGTGGATCCGTCCAGTGGATCAATAACATAGATAGATCTGATGGATTCAGGAGCGCACCGGGGAAAGATGCCTGCTTCTTCGCTTATAATGCCCCGATAGACTGATGTATCGTGTGGAAGCGGTCCGAGCCGTGCTCTCTGGAACATGTACATCCTTCTTATATCAGGATCATGAGCGTGCCAGACGCAGGACCGTTCATACTCATCAGCAGAGGCGGATTCTTTTGAAAGCAGGATTTGGCGTATGATATTTTCAGGATACGTGTCCAGAACCCCCGAGTCATCTTTGAAATCCATGGTAGTTGATTGCAGCGATTCTCGTCGTCCGAATACACCAGGCGCGCCATATTGCATAGGTTTAGCGTGCGAAAGAAGCTGCTGAGGCGGCATACAGCGCAGCCCGAGATGAGCCGTATAGAGAGCTATGATCTGCGGGGAAAGGTCTGTGGGATGCAGGGAGAAAGCTTCGGCGCGAGAGCGGAAAGGAGAGATAGTGAGGCCTCTGTATTCTTTGGGTTTCGCAAAGCGTTCCAGTAGGCAATTTAGTTGGTTATCTCTTCCGCCAGCCAATAGCATGGATTGAGGAAAGGAATGATTGTTTATAAATACTTATGCAATAACAACTATAAAGTAGTGAATGTATAACAATAACAGGCCAGAGAAGGACAGAGCCCTGTAGCTCAATCCGTCCTTACTAATGCATTGATGATACCCTTTTCTTCTTCTAGGGTTTTGAGGAATGCATCGAGCCGATCCTGGGGAGCCGATTCGATCCCGAGGGTTATGATGATGTTTCCCTTCTTCTCCTTCGAGTAGATGTGTTTCATCTGGATCTGATGTTGGAACGCCGACTCGAGGATAGTATTGAAGATGCCGACAGCGTGAGAGGCTATGATGTCGATCGACATGGTCCCTTGTTTCTGTTCCTGCCATTCCAGCTCGATCTTTCTGTTCTGGTCCAGCGCATACTGATTGGGGCAGTCGTGCTTGTGGACGGTGATCATCTTGCGATCTTTTGTATAGAACGCCACAATCTTGTCACCATGCTTAGGATTGCAGCATTGTGAGATCTTGATCTTTCTACGGTCACTGATTTTCTGGAGTTGCTCCAGTGTGTTCAGTCCGCCACGTGGTGTCTCCTTGTTTTTCTTACGGGACGGTTTGTTCTCAACCTGCATGTCAAGCGACCTGCGGATCTTGGTGCGCGCCTCGCTGGTTTTCACGAATTTGAGCCAGTTCTGGGTGACAGTACGTTTCTGACCAGTCACGATCCGCACGATATCTCCGCTATTGAGGGGCTTATCCAGGGGTACAATACTGCCATTCACCTCAGCCTTCACCGCAAAATCGCCGACTTTGCTATGGACCGCATAGGCAAAATCGATAGGCGTGGACTGTTCCCTGAGCAGGATAGGGTCTCCCTGGGGAGTAATGGCGATGATCTGACCGCGGAAGACATCCATCTTCACTTCATGTACCATGTCGTTGGAGGTCAACCACTGGATGAACTGCTTGAGCCAGTTGATCTTCTGATCAAATTTCCTGTCCCGCTCCGTCTGCTTGTACTTCCAGTGTGTCGCGATTCCTGATTCTGCCTGAAGATGCATCTCTTCGGTACGTATCTGCACTTCGACAACCTTTTCATCTGCGTGAAAGTTGGCATGAAGTGACTGATAGCGGTTCCGTTTTGGTTCCTTGATGTAGTCTTTGAAGCGGTCCGGAATGAACGTCCACAATTCCTTTATGATTTCCAGGGCCGCATAGCAGTCCCCTTTGCGCAAGGTTATGATGCGCAGCCCGTACAGATCATAAATCTGCTCTAGATCTTTCTTCTCATTCTGCATCTTTTTGAAGATGCTGTAGAAGTACTTGGCGCGCCCTGTCACCTCGGCTTCGATGTGCTGTGCCCGCAAGCGCGCGTGTACCTGCCTGACCAGAGTATGGATGACTTCTTCTCGGTCTTCGCGGGACATCGAGATGCGCTTGCGAAGAAAGTCGTAATCAGTAGGATGAAGCTGGCGGAAAGCCAGGTCTTCAAGCTCCCCTTTGATTTTCGAGAGCCCGAGCTTTTCTGCGATCGGAGAATAGATATCGAGCGTCTCCTGGGCGATGCGTCGCCGTTTCTCCTCCCGGAAGTAATCAATGGTCTGCATATTATGCAGGCGGTCGCAGAGTTTCACGATCATTACTCGGGGATCTTTGCCTGTCGCAAGAATGATCTTTCGGAAGTTCTCGGCTTTGTAATCAGCAAAATCAGAGAAGTGGTGTTTGTCAATCTTGGTCAGACCCTCGACAATCTGCGCAACTTCCTTGTTGAACTGGGTATGTAGATCATTGATGCCGATCGGAGTATCCTCTACAACATCATGGAGGAATGCAGCACACAGTGAGGAAGTGTCATAGATACCATTGTCCATGAGCAACTGCGCCACGTTGTATGGGTGTATGAAATAGGATTCTCCACTAGCCCTGGTTTCCCCATCATGAGCCAACCGTGCATACTTGAAGGCTTTGCTGATGAGATGAAGATCAGCATTCCTGTTCTTGGACCTGACCCGTTCCAAAAAGGCATTGATAGAGGGTTCTCCCATCGCTCATGACCGCTGTATCTCGATAGCGTCATTCAGATAATCCGAGAATTCCTTGCAGAAGACATCAATCCATTTCTCGGTCTCATTTCCGTGTATCGTGATATCATACAGTGCTTCGGTTTTCTTTCCCAGACGAGCTTGACAATCGATTTCATGATTGGCATTCACGTTGTGGAACTGCCCTTCGACAAGATTGTAAGGAATCTTTGTATCCTGTATCGCAATGGTCATGACTGCGCCGTTGGGCTGTCCTGGCATGGGTGAAATGGTCACCGTCGCTCTAACTTCCTGATCCTTCTCGGACTTGTCCACCTTCAGGCTTCCGTCCGGATTGAATTCCATATACGTAGACAATCAGGGAGGCTTTTAAAATGTTTCTATGTGTACAGTATCTCCGAATGCAGAAGAGAAAATAGTGCCACCTTGGAGCAAGATTAGAAAATCAGCCGATTTCTTGTTGAGCAAAACTCCAC
>CAZMDB010000098.1:0-5305 GCA_964565095.1 uncultured Methanosarcinales archaeon
ATACAATAATGCTTGCAATCTTGGCCACACCGGGGAAGCGCACACATGCTTCTTTGGCGATAGGACCTTTTAGGATCGTGCCCTTCGGGTTCCCCTTCTCATCCTTGAGGATCACTACACTGTTATCCTCAAACGAGACTCGGGTACCATTGGGTCTCTTGAACTCCTTTCGCTGTCGTACGACAACTGCAGGGACCACCTGATGGACAATGTCCACACGTCCCTTGAGTACTGAGACCATCACCATATCACCGACTCCTGCTGCCGAAATACGCCCTTTGACCGTCTTATGGCCTTTGACTGCGACGATCTGGACAATCTTTGCACCACTATTGTCGCAAGTCTGGACTTTTGTGCCGACATTGAGTCCGCGTGTTACCTTTGAGCCGATTGCTTTCATTTTAATCTCACTAGCTTAGCTTGATCACTCTTTGTCGGAGGATGCTTCTTTCTCCGATTCTTTCTTTGCAGATGCCTTCTTCTTAGTCGCCTTGCGCTGTCCTGCCTGAGCTTCCTTGTAGTCTGTCACATCAACTGCGACATTTCCCACTTCTGCAGATGCGCTTTCTCCTGCTTTCTTGACTATCTCCACAATAACATGATGCTTAGTCTTGGAGAGTGGTCTTGTCGTGACGACCTTTACCACATCGCCCTCCTGAGCATTTATAGAGTCTGGATTATGTACATGAATCTTGCTGCGCTGACGGATGTACCTGTTGTACTTGCGCAGTTTTATCTGACGCTCAATCAGGATCGTCGCAGTCCTCTGACGCTTTGCCGAGACTACTGTACCCACGATCTGCTGTCCGCGCAGGGACACCGGAGATGTGAAAGGATCTTTCTGATCTCCCTCCTTGGGCTCCACCTTCTTGACATCAATACCTATATTACGCATATGATCCACCTTACTGATTCGACTTTACGTTGAGCGCCGTCTTGATCTTGGCGATCGACTTCTTGATTGCTTTGACCTTGCCTGGATTCTTAGGGAGACTTCCCGAAGAAATCTGGACATAATCCTTCATCAGATCCGCATGGAGCTCATCAAGCTTCTTCCGCAGCTCCTCTTCGCTCTGATCCGCAAGTTCTTTGTATTTCATGATGATCCCTTACTCTTCCTTCTTCTCCTTATCAGAGGACTCTTCAGCTTCAGGTGATTTCTCAGAGGCTGCTTCAGGCGAAGCCTCTGCATCAGCTTCTGCTGCGTCTTCGTCAGGTTTGTCTTCAGGAGTACTCGTCTGTCCGCCTGAAATTTCGACTTCCACTTTCTCATGTTCGTCCTGTTTCTTCGGACTGGTCTGGGAAAGTGCCTTCTCGGCTGATTTCTCAGGAGCCCCTTGCGACTCCTCCTTGATAAGCTCCTTGGATAAAGTCACCTTATCTGGCAACTCCATGTCCGGAGGCATGATTCTAACCTGGATTCCGACTGAACCACTCTTGATCTGAGCAGCTGTATACGCAGTCTTAACACCGCTGAGCGCGACATCCCCACATTTCTTGAGATATCCCTGATAAAATCGCCATACACGTGAACGTGAACTTGGAATCTTTCCCGATATCAGGATCTCTATACCGAGTGCACCTGCACGGATAGCATTTTCCATGGAACGGTAGCCAGCACCCTTGAATCCACTAGGACCGAACCGCTCTAGCCTTGATGCTATACTTTCTGCAACCAGCATCGGATCAAGGTCAGGCTGGGTAATCTCCTCCACTTCTATCTGAGGATTCTCTAGCTTGAACTTCACCTTAATCAACTTAGTCAGCTTTTTGATATTACTTCCCTTTGATCCTACAATAAGACCGGGACGTGATGAATGGATGATAATCTTCTCCCCCATAGGAGTCTTGTGTAACTCAGTATGCGAATACCCCACTCTGTCAAGTGTGCTTGCGATATATTCACCAATCATCTGTTCTGTCAGATTATCACTGACGATCTTTCGCTCGATCATTGAGTATCACTTTCCTGGGATGATGATTCTTTGGAAGACTTTTTCTCTTCCTTGGATTCCTCTGCCTTTGCTTCTGACTTGGCTTCTGGTTCCGATTTGCTACCTGTTTTCTCCTTGGACTCTGCCTTGGTTTCTTCCTTGGCTTCTTTCTTATCCGCAGACTTCTTCTCGGGCTTGGCCTCTGGTTCCGAAAGCTTCTTTGCAGAATCCTTCTTCTTCGATTCCTTCTCAGAGGATTCCTTCTTGTCCTCTTCCTTAGCAGCCTTCTTATCGGGCGACTCCTTCTTGGAAGCGGTCTTCTCTACTTCTTCTGCCTTCTGTGCCGACTTCTTAGTAGAGGTCTTGGTAGAGGTTTTGGTAGATGCCTTCTTTGCTCCCACCATCTCTTCAACCACTATCTCGATATGCGAAGACTTGGTACTCCGTCCTCTTTGACGACCATAGCGCATGCCTGATGCTCCCCGGTTAACGACCAGGGCTGCGATCTTGAGGTTGTTCCGATCAAGTCCTCGTGCATCAGCATTGGCTTCTGCTTCCTTGACCATCTTAAGCATGAGTCCTGCCGCCTTGACCGGATACCGACCAGATCCAATACCCTTCTTGTGCCCGACATCGCCGTCGAACCGTTTGAATGGTACCGCAATCTTCTTTGAAAGCACGCCCTCAAGTAGCACTTTGGCCTTTGAGGTCGGACGCTTCCTTATCCAATTCGCAATCTCCAAGAGATGCTTGGAGGAAACGGCCTGCCCCAGCGTAACCGCTTTGGCATGCTTCTTCTGGTCAACATCCGTTGCGTATTTGTATGAACTCATGGATTATCACTTATCTATCGGACAGACACTGCTGCTCGTCCCTTGGTCGCGCCGACTCCTGCATCTCCGTGCTGTACACGCTTTCGCGAAAGCACGTATTCGCCGAACCGGTGGCCGATCATTTCCGGCTCCACCATCAAGTCCTCGAAACTGTTGCCTCGATGTATCTTTATGGTCTTGCCCACCATCTCTGGCAGCACGATCATATCGCGGCAGTGCGTCTTTACAGGTTTCGAAGAGGTACGGAGACTCTTGAGGAATGCTTTTTCTGCATCCGTGAAGCCTCGCTTTATCTTACGTCGCGCCCTGGCATCCAGCATCGGCGCCAACTCACTGAGTGAGAGCTTCTGGACTTCCTCGAGCGTCTTGCCCTGAAACCTGAATTCCTTTTTTGCCATGATTGATCACGTTTGTCTTGAATGATTCTCATCTATCGCTTGCGCGCACCAGTCCTGCGTGCACCCACCATTCCGACCTTTCGTCCAGGTGGTGCATTCTTGGATGTTACACGAGCTTTGCTCTTCCGGCTGCTTCGCTTGTTTCCGAATGGATGATCCACAGCATTCATAGCTGAACCGGATACTTTCGGATACAAGTGATTCCTTGCCCTTTTCTTATGATAGTTATTACCTGCCTTGAGCAGCGGCTTCTCCAGACGGCCACCGCCTGCGACAACTCCTATTGCTGCGCGGCACTTCTCATTGAATATCTTCTGCTTCTTCGAAGGCAGTCGCACGACCACTCCTGCCGGCGTCTTTGCAAGGACGCGCGCAAAAGTACCTGATGCACGGACAAATTTACCGCCATCTCCAGGCTGCGACTCCAGATTATACACTAGGGTTCCCTCAGGAACATTTCCGAGAGCGACCGTATTACCAGTCTCCACTTCAGTTTCGTGACCTGCAGCGACTTCATCACCCACACGGACACCCTCAGGCGCCAGCATCATGACCATGTCGCCGTTGCTATATGCGACTCGTGCCAGAGGAGCAGTGTGCGCAGCACAGTGCACCAGATCGGTAATCACACCTGTGACTAGACCCTCTGACATCCTCGGATGACGAGCCTCTCCACGGAAACGGAAGCTAGGAGCACGATATGTGCTGGTTCCTCGACCTCTCCTCTGCGTTATGATTCGCTTACCCATTGTGTATCATTCCTATCTTTACATCATTCCAAGGTTCGTAGCCACGTCGATTGCAGGTGTATCATCTGCGAATCGCACATAAGCGCGCTTCTGCCCCTTGGATGTGAATAGTGTATTGACGGAAGTCACCTTGACAGAGAACATCTTCTCGATCGCCGACTTCACATCTGCCTTATTGGCATGCCGCCCGATGACAAATACCATCTTGTTCTCCGACTCCATCATGCGGATTGCCTTCTCGTTGGAAAGCGGGTATTTGATGATCTGATCGTTCTCCATTCCTATCAACTTCCTTTTATGAATATACGTTCTTTGATAACTCCTATCCTGATATCTCATGAATACAACTTTGCCTCTGCCAGCTTATCGATCGCCTTCTTCGTGAACAAAGCAAGCCTTCCAGGAGCGCATCCCGGTGCGAGCACATCAGCATCCAGCTGATCGACCGATTTGACGGTGACACCTGGGATGTTACGTGCTGCCTTTGCCATGTCACATTTTCCGGACACTATCACAAGCGGACCCACGGCCTTCTTGTATTTACGGCCACGAGCTTTCCCTCTTCCTGCGCGGATAGTCTTTCTCGAAGACCTTCCCAGCTCATCGGAGAGGCCGAGAGCCTCCAACGCTTTTACCACGTCAGCGGTCTTTGCCATGGACTCGAATGCCTCATCCAGCACGAAAGGATAGCCTTCAGGCACCTTGTGGCCGCGCTTGGCAACAACTGCTGCATCAATCGTAGCTGAAAGAGCTGCACGGATCGCCTTGCGGCGCTCCTTGATATTGATTTTCTGCGCCCAGACCTTTTCAGGCTTTGGGGCATGCGCACGACGTCCACCCACCGTACCTGGCGAGACTGCTCCCACCCAGTACATCCGGGTACCGTTACGTGACAGGATCTTTCGTGGAACACGCGAGATACCGAATCCATAGGATCCTCTATATTTTCGTCGTCGTCGTGACAGATCCGCAGAATGACGCATCCCTGCATCCTCCTTGGCTCCATATGCCTGACGCTTGTTGTTCTGTGCAGCAAGCGCAGCTCTCTGGATCAGGTCTACACGGACACTTTCGCCGAACTGACCCGGAAGATCGACTGAACCGACCTTCTTGTTCTCTGCATCACGTACATCGACTTTCATTTGATCTCACGTTTGATTTGGTTATTATACTATTCACAGCGATTTTCACAGCGCAATCATACATCTGAAATACGATTCCCCTGCTTGGAGGCAGTGCTGACAAACTGGATAGCTGGTGCTACCGGCTTGTGGTTGGCTTTTGCACGGACCGGCTTATTGAAGCGCACCAATTGCTTCACTGGACCCTGCACACTTCCCTTTATGCGCACAGAGGAACTGCTTACATTCCCATATAGGATAAAGCCACCC
>CAZMDB010000099.1:0-5130 GCA_964565095.1 uncultured Methanosarcinales archaeon
CTCGCTGCAAACCGCGCCTTGTCTACGCTCCCGGTGGAAATCCGGACACCATGCTCTCCAGTCAGACGGATCATTCTCGGCGACTGCTGCCACCTTTGATCGTAGGATTTGTCCAGCACTCATTCTAAGGGATATGAAGATACACAACAATATATATGGATTTCAGTGACCACTTATCCATTCACCAAACCGGAAGAATTAATAATTCCTGATTCCAATAATGGTGTATGTTTTCTCCGAAAAAGCATCACCTGACCATATGACTGCACGATTCCTGATGGTATTCAAGACACGCCCGAGGACAAACAATTTAAACGATTCTATCGACAAAGTACCTTATGAAGCAATCAGCACTCTCCCACCTTCTGAGGCAGAATCTGCATCACACCGGACACAAAGGCTCAATCCTCGACGTAGTCATCGTCCTCATCAGCCTGCTTCTCATGGCCCTGGGACTCCATACTCTACTTCCACATTACGGTATAACACACTTCTCATTGCCTCTCCAGCCGGATCAACTGCTTCTCTGGGCTAGCTGGGGATTATTCGTTGCCGGCACCTACATCGCCCTCTCAAAACTGATGGGCCGTCATCATTCGCAATTATGAATGAGCGGGTATGAATAATATTTATATACACTGGTCCGCTCCTTACCGTATGCCTTTGCCATGGACAAGAAAGTACATCCCGGACACAGCCCAGGATATCATCGGCCAAGATGAAGCGGCCAAGCGCATGCGTCTGTTCGTGCGCAACTTTTCCCAACAAAAGCATAATGGCATGCTGCTGTACGGTCCGAGCGGGAGCGGGAAAACCGCTTCTGTATGCGCCTTGGCCAAGGAGCTTGACCAGGAGATTCTTGAAGTCAACGCCAGTGACAGCCGCAATAAAGCATCGTTGCACACGATACTCGGAGAAGCTATCCGACAACGCTCCTTTTTCTCAGATGGCAAGATCATCCTGATCGATGAAGTAGAAGGACTTTCTGGTACACAGGATCGCGGGGGGATACCTGAGATCGTGAAACTGATCAAAGAAACGAAGTTCCCCATTTTTCTCACCTGTCAGGACCCGTTCGATAAAAAGTTCAAAGCACTGCGGAAAGCTACAGATTCCTGTGAATTCCGACAATTGACCTCAGCGCATATCGCACAGAGACTCAGATTCATCTGTGAACAGGAAGGCGTCGAATGTGATCTATCTGTGCTTGAAGCTATCGCACGAAAATCCCAGGGGGACATGCGGGCCGCCATCAACGATCTGCAGGTATTAGCTGCAGGCAAGCAGAATATCGACAAAGAAGACTTTGCGGAATTATCCGAACGAGCCAAGGTACAGACTATAGAGACGGCTTTGACCACCATCTTCAAGTCGACCGATCCTGTGACTGCTCTAGGTGCCTTTGATGATGTGCAGGAGGATTTTGATCAACGGTTCCTGTGGATCGATTATAATCTGCCTAAGGAATACACGGACCCGAAAGATCTGGCTCGGGCCTATGGATGCCTGGCAAAAGCAGATGTCTATCGTCAGCGTATACGGCGGCGGCAGCACTGGCGTTTTCTGGTGTACATCAATGCGTTGCTCACAGCAGGGATTGCCACTGCAAAAAACGCTCCTTACAAGCGCCCTCCCATGTACAAGCAGACCACACGCCTCTTGAGGATCTGGCAGATCAATATGTCACAGGCTAAGAAGCGGTCCATCGCGCAGAAAATTGCCGCTATCACGCACACCTCAACAAGTTATATCCTTAAGAATTTTGGATTCTACCATTCTTTGCTCAATAGTACAGAGTTCGGGCTGCAGCTCCAGGAAGAATTCGATCTCGGAAAAGATGAGATCGCCTGGCTCAAGAAGAAAAAATAAGAGATAAAGATGCCTCAGGTCTGCACGCTGACCTGTCCTGATGCTTTGCGTGGAAGACCGTCTGGTGAAGTATAGCCCATGACCACATCAGCACGAAGATACTCGCCAGATTCTGCTTGGCAGGGAATCCTTATGGATGTCTCTACCTGATCACTCAACAGCATCGGATCACCAGTTATTGAAGTACACTCTGGATGTCCGGCGATAGCCATGCCACGACCGCCTATTCCTGTTCCCTAGCCTGTCTTCATGATTCCTACTACACCAAAGATGATTTCAAGTATGGGAAGAAACATATTGACCAAAGACATCCAGAAAAGGAGAAAAGATAGGATACCCATCACTAACGCTGCTATTGCCATTCCTGAAGTACTTCCCATAGTATCACCTAGCTCGTCTGCACATTCAGTGCACCCTTTGTAATTCCAGTAGAGTGGATCAATCTGACTCTTGATTGTACATATTGCCCAGCTTCCAGATCACACGGGATGGCCAGCCGGAACAGTGCACCTTCCGGTTCTATAGAGACGGAATCACATTCCGGATGCCCTGAAACATTCACGCTTAAGTCCTCGATGACCCGGCTCCTGTTCAATTGCAAGGAAGCGCTGATTACCCATCCTGATAGCCAGGATCGATACAGACTACCCCTGATCCGAATTCACAAACAGGCGGCAGGAAATGCACAGGATCCACTGATAAGAAGATCGTCCCCAAGATCAAGAACAACAGGAAAGGGATAAGCATACCTATCGCGCCAAGCACAAGGCCTGCAATCGCCATCCCACGACCATCTGCCCCTTTTCCAGTATTGATTATCCCAATTATCCCAAAAACAACTCCTAATATCGCCGATATGCGACCCACAAACGGGAACCACCACAAGAAGAACCCTACAACTCCCAACACTAATGACGCTATTGCCATACCTGATCTATTTCCCAGGTATTTCCACCTTTTATGCAAAAAAATACTGCGCCAGAGATTTAAAACCGTTATGCTTTCAGCGGGATTCCAGATAGTGCTTTACCCGCCGCATTCCTTCCTCAATCTTATCCACATCAAGCGCATAGGAGAACCGCACCCGCTCCGGATCTCCGAACCACTCTCCGAGATAGGAGATCACGTTATGTTTCTTGAACATCTCCCACACAAAACGTCGGGGATCGGGAATCTTGGGGAACACATAGAATGCTCCCTCAGGCTTCCACACATCAAGCCCCATCTCACACATCAGCTCATAGATAAGATCGCGCCTCTGTTTCCAGATTGCCACCTGATCATCGACATATGCCTCCGGGGCCTGAAGCGCCTGGCAGGCCATCTCCTGCCCCAGGATATTAGTATTCATTGAGGTATGCGTCTTCATGTCAGTCACACGCTTGACGATGGACAGATCGTTCGAGAACAGATAGCCGACACGGAAACCGCACATCGCAAACGTCTTCGAAAACGAGTTGAGGGTCACCACATGAGGGCCTGAGAGATTATAATTCTCCCGCTCGTAGATCAAATCCTTATAGACCTCGTCGCTTATCAGAGGGATATTGAGATCCTTTGTCAACGATTCGATGCGCTTGAGCGTGGCAATCTCCTGAATCCGTCCGGTCGGATTCGATGGCGAATTGATAAGCACAGCAGATGCATCCTGCACCTTCTGCTCAAACTCGTCGATATCTATCTTGCCTTCATGCGTATCCACAAATACAGGCTGCAGATGATTCATTTCCAGAAGCGGCTTGTAAGAATAATAGTAAGGCTTATGCAAAAGCACCTTATCCCCGGGGTTGCCGACAGAACGGAACACAAGGTCTAATGCTTCTGAAGCACCATTAGTGATCACGAAATTCTCCTTGCCAAAACCCGTATTCTGTTCCGCAAGCGCCTCCCGCAACTTAGGATTGCCCGCAATCAGTCCGTACTTGAAATCAGAATAATCTGGCAGGCACTCAAAAACCTCACGAGGAGGAGGAAGGTCCGGTTGTCCTGAGCCGAACGAAATGATGTCTTTTCCCTGGACCCCGATGAACATTGAAGGTGATAATTCCATCAGAAAATGGCACAGAAAAGGGTTAATAAATATGTCGCCTACCGTATCATCTGGATATATCCACGCTTGCCCACACGGTCCTGGTCCCATTCACAAAAGACGAACAGGAAACCTGCCACACCCGCAAAGATTGCTCCTGTAGCAGCACAGAAACCCATGACCCTGAGAATTACCTCGTCATTTGCGCCCGCATGCGACATAACCATTCCGAAAAAGGCCCCGAATACCCCCCCTGCGAAGGCGCCTACGGCAGCTCCTGCTGGAGCATGAAGCAAGCGGGTACTCAACTTCTGCACATGTGCCAACTTGGTCTGATCAATCTTACGCAATGCTGTGGCCTCGTACCCACGCTCCTCATCCCACAGCCTCTTTAGATGAGCAAAATCTACATCTCCACCTGACACGAATCTCTCTTCGACATCCATCCTTCTGCGCACGCGCCCCAGATTATCCTCCACAACACCCACTGCAGCAATAAGGAACGAGAAGACATCCACAACCTCATGCTTCATGCCCCATCTCTTGAAATCCTTCTTGACTTCCTTCAATTCCTTCCGGGCACCATCAAGCCCACGCACTATACGATCCATGAATTCCTTTTCATACTCAAGGTTATGTCTCAGATCCATGACTGCAGCATTTTTCAAGGATTCTGGATCTGGTCCCCCGCGCGATAAGGCTCTCTCATAATCGTTCAGGGCACGCTCTTTGCGTGCGACAAGAGTCAGATGTACCTTGTATGCCTTCGGCATCGTTCTCAGGATCTTTTCAATGCGCTCCTTCCGTTCTTCGAGAGCAGAAACAGCGGAGCGGACCTGGTGCTCTAGTTGCGCTCCTCTTAATGGATCGGATGCCATACATACATTCTCTATCATGCCCTATATAATACTTTGCTCTGAGAAAACTCATCCCACATCCCACAACTTTTATAAATGAATGACTGTTGCCTGACAGCAGAGGTTGTCATTATGAAAATCAGCGAACTTGTTGCACGCGCCCCAGTCGATGAGATCACAGTCAAGATCGAAGAGAAGTCCGAGCCCCGCGAAGTCAGGGGTGGCACTCTGAAAGTCTGCGACTGTACCGCCACTGACGACAGTGGCTCGGTTACCCTCACACTGTGGAATGATGAGATCGAGAAAGTGGCAGTAGGAGACACTGTGATCATCAAGAAAGGCTGGGTCAATGAATTCCAGGGCAAAAAACAACTC
>CAZMDB010000100.1:0-5100 GCA_964565095.1 uncultured Methanosarcinales archaeon
TAAGATGTTCCCGCGTCTGCGGTTGTGGGCATGGTTCGTTGGCAGATATCATGAGGATGGCTCCATCCATGATGGTGGATCCAGCAAGCATAGTAGCCATGAGACTTTCGTGGCCTGGTGCGTCTACTAGGCTGATCTTACGGATGGGCTGTGCAGTCTTGCCAGATGACGTCTTGTCCGAGGCACTGTATTCGTCCTCTTCTTCATTATAATAGAAAGTAGCATCAGCGTATCCGAGACGGATCGTGATGCCGCGCTTGAGCTCTTCAGAATGCGTGTCGGTCCATTTTCCTGAGAGTGCTTGGGTCAGTGTTGTCTTTCCATGGTCGACATGTCCGACAAGGCCAATATTGACTTCAGGCTGCACCGGAAGCTTTGATGATTTTGTCTTGGCCGGTTTTTTCTGCTGCTGACCCTCAGTACTGCTCTTCTTGCTCATAGAGATTGGAAATCCTGCAGGTGTTTATAAATCTTTGGGGGTGCAGGTGCAGATACCGGGACGGTCAGTGATGCACTGTTGGCTGCAAAAGTGCGTATTTCCTGTACGATTTTATCCTCATCAATATCTTTGATAAGGGTGCCGTTTATGCCGTGATCGATCGTCTCTTTGTAGCCCCCTTCTTCCGGGGCGATGACCCACTTCCCCGAGGCCATGGCTTCGACTGCGGTAAGGCCATAGTCTTCATCCAGAGACGTGGTCAGAAATCCGGTGCAGTGTGCATAGAGGTCAAGAAGCTCTTTTTCGTCGATCCAGTGACGTATCTGTACATTTTGTGGTCTGATCCTTTCAAGGTATGCCCGGTATTTTCTAAAATGGCGTGATTTTTCGTAGCATCCGACGATGATGAGTCTTTTTTCGGGCATCTGTGCAAAAGCCTTGAGTTGAAGCTCAATGCGTTTGTGCCAGCTCAATCGGTTGACTGAGAGCCAGTAGCTGTTGTCTTGGGCGTTATAATAGCGGGACATGTCTATAGGAGGGTAGTATACAGTCGGCGTGATTCCGAGGTATTTTGCGCATCTTTTTTGTGTATTCGTACTATTGCAAAGGAATGTGTCAATATGGGATGTGTAGTGTTTGAATTGTTTCCTATTGAATCCAGTCCATAGATCATAGATGGTGCGGAATCCCCATGGGACCAGTGTCGTGCGTACTTTGTCTTTGAGATCAAAAAGCTCTCTTGGGGGGGAGTGGATATACCATACAGCTGGTTTGTTGTGTTTCGCGGCTGATACTGCCCAGTCGCCGCAGATCAGGAAACGGTCATAGTGGTGCGGTGCTTTGAATCGTGAAAATAACCAGAGTGCAGTCTGTTGGCGGAATGGGGCTTCTTTGGGGACCTTTCCGATGGAGAATATGCGATTAGTTGAAAATCCCATCTTCTGGATTTTTTCTTTGTCGATATTAGTCGTATAGATGTCTGCGTCAAGATGCTTTGCAAACATGAGGGTGACTTTTTCGGCTCCGCCGATGTTGTCCATGAAGTTGTGGAAGAGTGCGTATCGCATTGGTCACTTACAAGCAAAAATCTATTTAAATGGTTATCTGTCTTTGATTCTTATGCATTATTTGGAGCAAGTGCATCGTCTGGCGGTTGTAGGTTTCAAGGCACGCAATGAAGGGACTGTATTGGGTGTTTTGTGGTATCTTCTCAATCCATTATTATTATTCGGGTTACTATTGCTTGTTTTCTATCTGCGATTGGGGCAAGATATTCCTGCATATCCCTTGTATCTCCTATTGGGAATCATCATGTTCAATTTTTTCCGGCAGGTGACCCTTGAGGCGACGCGTATCATTGAGATGAAAAGATTCCTGATACGTGCCACACGTGTGCCGTTGTCTGCGGTAGTTACAGCGGTCGTATACAAGCTTCTATTGGGTCATCTCTTTGAGATTATCGTCTTCGGGATGGCGTTGTTGGTCTTTTCTTTCTCACCGGTATTTTTGCTGTGGTATCTGCCTATCCTTGCGTGTTTTGTCGTGTTTCTGGTTGGGTGTTCGCTTTTGTTCTTTTCTGTAAGTGCCTATTTTCGTGACATGGAGCATATCTGGATATTTCTTTCACAGTTGCTATGGTTTGCAACTCCGATATTCTATGATATTGGTGGGCAGGCGAAGCTGTTCTATCTAAATATGTTGAATCCGTTGTTCTATTTCATCGAAGTTGCACGATCTCTTATTATCTATCATACGTTTCCGTCATGGTGGATGCTGATAGGAGTAGTCGGATGGTCTGTTGTGCTTATGGTTGTTGGAGGTGGGATATTCTTGCTGTTACGCAGGCGTATCCCAGAGTTAGTATGAATCGCATAGAGATGGTGGATGTGGACAAATCCTTTATCAAGCGCGAGCACCTGTCATTTCTTGGGCGTGTGCGGTCTTGTTGTAAACGTCGTGATAGGCGTGTCGTGGTGTCGGGTTTGAGTCTTGCTGTTGCGAAGGGTCAGATTATTGGTATTTCCGGACGCAATGGGATCGGGAAAAGCACGATACTGCGTCTTATTGCTGGCATCTATAAGCAGGATGCTGGGTCAATCGTGACACGGGGAAAGATCATCGCACTTATCAATCTAAAAGTAGGTCTGGAGTGGCAATTATCGATGGTCGATAATATAGAGTATCTGGGGACGTTGTTTGAGATTCCTGCAAAGGTCTTGAAGAGGAGAATAGATACAATTATTTCTTTTGCTGGGCTTGCTGGGTGTGAGCAGACGCCTGTATATCAGTTTTCTGAAGGCATGAAACAACGTCTGGTGTTTTCTGTTGCGATGCATGCGGATGCTGATATCTTATTGCTTGATGAAATCTTTGAGGTGGGGGATGAAGAGTTCAGGAAGAAGAGTGCAAAGGCGATCGTAGACTTTGCCAAACGCGGGGGAAGTGTGGTGCTGGTGACACATGAGAAGAAAATTATGGATAAGTATTGTGCAGGATCTTTGCGATTATGATTTGCTAAATGCGTAATATTTCCATTCTTGTTCTATGGTATGTTACGAAGAGTATATAAGCGATGTATAGGGTAGTTTGAACTGCATGGAGATTAATTATAGAGATGCAGGTGTACGCGATGAAGGCTCTCTGGATTTGCCACTTGCATGGGGATGTCAGGCAGATAATTTTGGGGACTATCTTTCACCGATACTTGTGCAGATATTGAGTGGAAAAGTTGTTCAAGAATCCAAAGAATCTTTTGTGGGAAAGCGACTATTTGCAATAGGTACTCTTCTTCATTGTGCGATTAATGATAGTGTTGTATGGGGCTCGGGAATAAGGGAGCGAAATACCACAGCAAAAAGGCTTACTGTTCATGCGGTACGTGGGCCTCTGACAAGAAAGCTTCTTATGAAAAGAGGGATAAGTTGCCCGACAGTTTTTGGAGATCCTGCACTGTTGTTTCCGTTGTTGTACCGACCACAAGTCCGCAAAGAGCATCCAGTAGGTGTGGTCTGTCATTTTGATGATCCGAGCGGTCTAAAAAATGTTGATGCGTTCCAAATTGATGTCCTTTGTCATCCATTGAAGGTGATTGATCAGATTCTTAAGTGCAAAAGGATAATTTCAAGTTCTCTGCATGGCATAATAATTGCGGAAAGCTATGGGATACCTGCGTGTTGGGCATTCCCGAAAATGACATTCACCGAAGAGAAACTGAAGTATAGGGATTATTATGCATCTACAGGAAGAAAAGTACGCCCACTCATCTGCAAAGACATAGTTGATATCGGCAAGACACGGTTTGAGCCACTTCCTCAAATACCGTATGCCAAGCTGGAGTTGTTACTGAGTGCTTTCCCATTCCTTCGCAAAGGGATCAAAAATTTAGAAGACTTGAATAAGTTCCGGATACACGATGTACATATATGATAAAATCAAGCAGAAATTCCAGAGTCTACTTATAGATGGATCCATAAGACATATCAGCGGTCCGTTGCAAATTGGAGAAGACAAAAGATGCATTCTGATATGCCTGGTCCGCAACGGGGAGGCATATATACATGATTTTCTAAAGCATTACCAAAAACTTGGTGTGGATCATTTTTTCTTTCTGGATAATGGATCGGAGGACGCTACGGTTGAATATCTTTCTCGGTGCAAAAATAGTACAGTCTTGCAGAGTTCATATTTTTTCGGACGAGATGGAGATGTTGCCTTGCGAAATTATATGATAGAAAAATTTGGGAAGGGAAGATGGAGTCTGGTTGCCGATATTGATGAGTTTTTCTCTTATCCTTATTGTAATGTAATTTCATTTTCCCAATTTTTAGAATATCTTGATAGTGCGGATTTTGATGCAGTTGCTTGTCACCTTCTGGATATGTATCCGCAGAGCATGAATCAGAAAGAATTCGTGCGGGGTGATCATAGCAGGTATAGGATTCAATGTGTTGTCCAGGAGCCTTTGCAAAGGCAGATGATAAGTACTGTTCAAAGGAGGAAGGGAGGTGTACGTACAGAATTGTTCGGTATTGTGCCTGATCTTACCAAATTTAGCCTGATAAGATATCATGGTGCGATGTTTCGTACGAATCATGAAATATATCGTGCACATATTGCCGATTGCAGCTGTGTCTTTCTGCATTACAAGTTTACTCCTGATTTTGCGCAAAAAGCAGAGATAGCAGTCAGAGAGAAAAATCATTGGAAGGATTCATATGAGTATAAGGCATATTGGGAGACTGTCAGAATGCAGGGATTACATTTTCCGAAAGGCAGGAAGCTGATAGACACTGAGCAGCTTGTTGATGAAGGTTTTTTAGATGTTTCTGATGCATATACAAAGTATGTCAGGAGCATCGCTCATTCTTCTTAATTTTTCTGATATTGTTGAGTAGAATAGGGATACACGCAATTGTGAGCATCGCATATCCTTTTATCCATAAAGGTTTTTTGAAAAGGTAATTGACAATATATTTTCGCAGTTCTTTGAGATCTTTTTGGTGATAGAATCGAGCATATGATTCACGGTTTGCTTCAAAAAGATATTTCAGAGGAATTTTTTTGCTTGTATGATTGCCGGTCAGAAAATAGTCTTTGTCAAAACTACAAAATCCTGAAACTTGTTCTGCATGTATCCTATATCTGAGAAGTATTTTTGGTAT
>CAZMDB010000101.1:0-5092 GCA_964565095.1 uncultured Methanosarcinales archaeon
GGTGCTGTTTCTTGCACGTTCGGATTCAAAGAATGTCAGGTATGGGTGTGACGAGATCGTGCAGCATGTCTGGCTCCCGTATGAGGAGGCGATGGACAGACTGACGTTTTCTGAGAGTAAAGCTGTTCTGGAGCAGGCGTGCGCCTTCCTGTCTACGCAAGACATTTAAAGGAAGCATGATTGAAGATGCACGATGAGAACGCGCTTGATCTATGTGTTTGCATTCCTGTTGATGCTTACCAGTGCGTATGCGTTCGATGTGGAGAGCTTTGATCGTACTGCATTTGTCAATGATCAGGCCGACGTCATGGAGCCGGTCACTGAGCAGCGGATTACAGAGATGCTGAGGCGTTTTGAGCAGAATACGACCATCGAATTTGCGGTGGTGACCACACGTAGTCTTGAAGGTGGTGATATTTTTGACGCTTCGTTCCGTGCAGCGGAATACCTGGGCGTCGGGAAGCAGGATGTGGATAATGGATTATTGGTGTTTGTCGCAGTCGAAGATCGCAGATGGTTCATCCAGGTCGGGTATGGACTCGAAGGGATCATCCCGGATGCGGTGGCAAAGCAGGTAGGAGAGGAATTATTGGTTCCGGCTTTCCGGCAAGGAGCATATGGTCAGGGAATAGAACAGACGCTGCAGCAACTGATTGAGATCGCTTCAGCGGATCCATCTACGCGTTCTGAGTATCATAGCACGTATCTGGCAAGAGCAGAGGCCGCAGAGGGATCGCCTGCGGACTGGTTGCAGATTATCTTTGCGGTTGTCTTCATCATCATACTGGTATCGGGCCGTTTCGGTATCTGGCCCATCTTTTTCATGGGTGGTTTCGGCGGTCGGGGCGGTTCCGGCCGTTTCGGAAGCGGTGGTTTCGGTGGCGGCAGTTTCGGTGGTTTCGGTGGCGGAGGCTTTGGCGGCGGCGGCGCCGGAGGAGGTTGGTAAGAATGAAAACGATCATTTCTGATAGGCAGATAGCAAAACTCAAGGAGGAATTAGGAGATAACCTCGTGTCCATCATCCGTTACGAAGGCGATAAGGTGCTGATCGTAGTGATGCAGGCTCGTCTGGGAACTCTCAATATCATCGCATCGCATATGGAAGAACCACCGCTGGTCCTTCGCAGGACTGATGTCAATGCGGGACTCGATGTCTTTCCTGTGGATTTTCTCAACATCTATACTACCCGGCACGTGGTGTACGGTGAAGATGTCTTCGAGGACATGAAATTGCCCAAGAAGGATCTGCGGACGCATCTGGAGTTCGAGATACGCAGCAAGCTGATTGTCCTGCGGAACCGGTACCTCAATGATCCCAAAAAGGCACCTCAGCAGATCATCACGCATACGATCGATACCATAGCCCCCATCCTGCGTGGGCTGTGCGGGCTGCATGTATCGAAATTGGCCAACATCCCTACGGCTACTGATGAGATTGTCGACATGGTGGAGCATGTTTATGATCTGGATATGACTGTGCTACGCAATATTTATAAGAAAAAACGATTCAGCAGTGGTAGGGCCAAGGAGCATGTGAACGAGCTTCTCGACCTGTTGACCAAGATGTGCGATTCGGTCGATACATTGCTCATCAACAAATGAGGGACTCAAAATGAAAAAATCAACAATGATTATCCTTGGAATTGTCGGAGCAATTGTCCTTATCCTGCTCATCTTCGGTGGGTGGATCGGTGGCACTTACAATTCATTGATTACTCAGGAAGAAGCGGTCAACAATGCATGGGCTCATGTGGAAGCACAATATCAAGCTCGTATAGACAAGATAACAAATATTGTTGCTACTGTCCAAGGCGCAGCTGACTTTGAATCAGAGACGCAAACCCAGATTGCTGCGCTACGTACACAGGCGGTTGCAGCCAAGCAGGAATGGGAGAATGCTGAAAGTATTGCGGAACGTCGTGCTGCTGCACGTAAGATATCGGATGTAAATAGCGGATTGTCAGGAATAAATATCAATGTGGAAAATTACCCTAATCTTCGAGCGGTTGAAAATTTTATTTCATTACAAGCTACTATAGAAGGTGCGGAGAACAGGATATCTGTGGCACGTCAACGGTACAATGACGCGGTGCGTGCCTACAATATCCGGGTCCGACGCTTCCCGTCAAACATCATCGCAAATCTGTTCGGATTCAACCAGAAGGAGTTCTTTGAAGCTGATGAAGGTGCGGCAGAAGCTCCCGATGTTTCTTTCAATTAAGGGAAGAAGGCGAGCGCCCGTTCCTTGATGGCGGCAACGATACTGGGTTTGCGGTAGATGACTGCATGGATACGATAATCGATACTATTCAACTTATCGAAGAGTTCTCCGAGACAGAGGTCGGAGATGCTGTCGGTCTTGGAGTATATATCGTTGAGCACTTCTAGGAACTGGGTGCCGTAATAGATCATGATAGCCATGTCATCGTAAATGTTCATGCCACTGATTCCTCCGACCCCTGCTCCAGTTTTCATGTGAGCACCGAATCGTTTGAAGGTCCTGCGTGTCCACTTGTCCAGCGTGCTGTCGCCATAGCAGAGTACCCGGAAATCCACATTATGTTCTTTGAGCTTCTTGATGTAGCTAAGCTCTTCTGCGGGTTGGAGAAGGTAGTTATAGCAGTGGTATACGACCCATATGACACTGCTTTTCTCTGCTGAGGCGAAGAGAGGAAGATGCTGGTCTTCGAGCGTACGCAGGAAACGGTTGAGTTCAAGGATGTCTTTGAATTCCAGAGCATGGGCATCATGTGACACAAGAGCGCCATTTTGATCGAGCATGTGCGATCGCAATCGATCGGCAAAGCTGATTTTCTGTTCTATCCAGGTGGGGCTCAGGGAATACGCATGAGAGGTGCGTGTCACCACCTTGTCATCCATCAATGAACGTATACTTTTGTAGATGGCGTGGTAACTGTATTTGCGGGATGCGCGTTGTTGCACCAGCTGTTGGAGCTGCTTGAGTCCGATCCCAGGGTATTCAAGCAATGCTTCAATGATGTGTTCTCTTGCAGATATTGCGGTATTCTTCATCTATTCCCTCCAGCGACATTGCCGCTGCAATCCACTCAGATAGAAGGAATGGACTGTCTCTAATGACCGTTTTTAAAGGTTTCGTAAAAGCGTTTTTTACTGCGTCAGTAACCGGTTCGACAATCATTTTTTAAAACGCATCTTTTTTGACAGGCAGCCCGAGGAAAAAAAGAGGTGACAACATGATAGAGTTTGTAGTACTAGCAATGACTTTGCTTCTTGCTGCGTTCAGCGCATACACATTCTATGGCGCAGCAGTATCGGCAGACAATCTGCCTCCGCGTCCGCAGGAGAGAAAAAGAGGACACTAATGTCTTCTTCTCTCTTCTAGGGGGTTTTTAAATGATGGAAACATCAGGCATATATGTCGAAATCCTCTCTGTGGGACGCGAGTCTTGTGCTTCTGGGAGGATTCCTGGTTGCCTCATTTTTAGTGTTTGCGGTTGGCAGGGATCTGCGGGCAGTGGATTCTCTGCTGATGCTGGGACTGCTTCTGGTCCTGTCCTGGTTGGTAGAACAATCGGCCATTTCTGGATATGCGTACATCAGTGTTTTCTTCTTTGTACCGCATCTTATCGGGATGTTCGGATTGTATGCGCAGGTGATTGCATATGATCTTGTGGCACATACAGTGTCCATGATACTCCTTGCTCCGCTTGTATTTGAACTGATGCCGCAACCCGGGCTGTTGTCGAGGTTTATTTTTGTCGTTCTTGTGCTTCTTGGGATCGGGAGCCTCCATGAGATCGGAGAGTATGCCGGGCATTGCCTGTTCGGTTGGGGGGAGGGGATTCTCCAGACTGGATCCGGTGATTTCTCAGAGGGGGTGGCCTTATGGCAGAATATGATCCACGATATGATCGCTAATCTCCTGGGTGCCATTATCGGTGGGGGTATCATGTGCGGAAAGGCTTATAAGCAAAGCTCTCCTCTCAGTGGCAATGCGAGTCAGTATCATAGGGGCCGGGGATAGACAGTATCATTTCGGCGAGTTGCTGGGAATGGATGATGGTATTGTCGATCAGCATCTTGAAGAGATTGCAGAGGCTCTTGCAAAGAATCGCGCAGAAGTAGTCCTGTTGCCTGATCGCGGCGTCTGTGTGGATCTGGCGCGGCACTATCGTCAAAGTGGCGGAATAAGCGTCATAGCCACTGTACCACTGAAGGATGAGATGTTCGGCATATCTCATCTGCAGCCATATCGTGAGGAGGTCTTTGCGCAAGGCCCTTTGTTTACCGAGACTGTGGATACAGGATCGTGGTTCCAGCAGGATGCGATCATCACCTTGCTGGGGGATGTGGTACTTATGCTGGGGGTCACTCTGGGGTCACTTCAGGAGCTTACATTCGGACTGTACCTGTATAAGTTGTTCGTGGGACAGAAAGGCGGGATAGAGATAGCCCGTGATTGCGTGCATCCACAGATACGGGCCGGGGAGTCTTTTCGTGTCCTGTGTTATCGACCCTTCATGAGAGGACCACTCAATGAAGAGATAGAGGCGTATGCCACTAAGATAGGGGTTGAGATCATCTATATCGATGATGCGCAGCAGCTAGCGGATTATCTATGAATTGTGTGCTGGTGGATATAGCCAAAAATGTTTTATATTCCTCCTGCAAAGACTCAGTGGAATGGTGTATCCGGTAGGCAACAGGTTTCTGCATCACAAAGCCAAGGGCAAAGTGCTATTGCCGCTCATGAGAGCATACAGGTCTATGAGCACGTACGCGCCTGATCCGCATGTGATAAGTCTCAATCTTACGCGAGCCTGTAATCTTGCATGCAAGATGTGCGGTCAGCATGGTACCAGAGGAAACTATAGATCTGATGCGGCATGTTCAGAGCTTCCTTACCAAGATATTATGCGCTTCTTCCATGGGATCTCTTCGCGTCCTCTCGTGTATCTCTGGGGCGGTGAGCCGTTGTTGCATCCTCGCATCATGGATATTATCCGTTTTCTCAAAGGCGAAGATTTTCCTGTGCCTTTGAACACCCATGGTATGTTGCTTGCCAAAGGGGCCAGGGACCTGGTGCAAGCGTAAGTGGATACGATTAAAT
>CAZMDB010000102.1:0-5032 GCA_964565095.1 uncultured Methanosarcinales archaeon
TGATTTCATTTTCAAACATTGAAAATCCTGGATTTTCATATGCACTATTTTCTCTTCTGCATCCGGAGATACTGGGGATGAGCAATACTTTTATAAAGAAGTTTTTCCGGATGTAAGACATAAGAGGTGCAGCCAATGGAGGATTTAGTAACAATAGTTGTTCTTGCAGTCATTCTTGGGTCACTTGCAGCAATTATTTATGCATTGCGGATACTCGTTTTGCTTGAGCGCAGGATCGCGCGCATCGATAGCCACATCGAAATGATCGTACAGAAAGTGATTAAAGAAGAGCTTCGCATAGAAGATGAGGAGAAAAAGATTGAGCGGATGATAAACAGTACTTCCAAGAAGAGGAAAAAATCCAAGAAGCGCTAAATTAATAAGCGCTCTCTTTTTTCTTTTTCATTCTATGATTGTTAATATTCTGGGATTCCTTGATCTGTGGACCGCGGCGGTCTTGGTTCCGCTCCATTTTGGTATCCTGCCTGTGCATCTGGTTATTTTTCATTCCGCATATCTGTTCATCAAAGGCATTCTTTTCTGGGGTGAACTTTACAGTCTGCTGGATGTGGGAATCAGCATCTATATTCTAGCTATGGTATTAGGTGTAGCTAACATCGTCCTGACACTTATTGCCTGCATGTACCTATTACAGAAATCCATCTTCTCGTTGCGGACCTGCTGATCATTTCAGTTCGCGTTTAATAAAATATGCCAGTGTGAGTAGAGCTGATAGGACAAAAGCGACCAGAAGAGCCAGTAAAGGTGTCAGCCATCGCATGAACAAGAAGGAAAGGATGACAAAACAGAATGTCAATACATATTTTGTTCTGCTTGAGATGATGATGGTGGTTCCAGGCGAATGTGGTGTGGAACGATCTTCGGGTTTGAAAAAGATATCCAGGGGCACAAGACTTCCGATGATGATGAACATATTCATCACTACAATAGGCCAGGGCATTATAGGGTTGAGCAATACGACCAGAATCACACCAGCAATCACGCCTGCTATGGATATTTTTGCCAGGTCCACCACACGTAGATGGTATTGCCAGCTACCGATCCGCAGATGTGAGAGTTCGCGCACTACATAGCCTCCCGGAAAAATAATCTTCACGAATCCTTGGGTGAAAAATACCAGGAATACCCCGACAAGGATACCTGCCCACCAGACTTTATATTGTATCTGATACCCGAACCTAGTAGCCCACATGCGCCGTCCAAGCTCGAATGCGAGTAATAATAAGAAAGCAAAACAGGTAAAAAGTATCAGATTAGTTACCCCCGAGACAAGATCGAAAACCTCATTTCCCCATCTATCAAATGAGAAGATGAAGCCGGCAAAAAATGCAGTGATCAGTAGCCCCAGAGTCTCGTATCTGCTCGGCATGTTATATTGGGCGAATGCGGTTATGAAACTTCGCATGAGAAGAATCTGATGATATGCTTTTAAATACTTTTTTGGTACTTTCCGTCAATCTATTTCCAACAGACAAGTGTACGGGATACATTGGTGATGACCTCCGGCTTGCCAGAAGTGATAATCACATCATCTTCGATGCGGATACCCAGTTTCCGAGGACAATATATTCCAGGCTCACATGTAGCTACCATGTGTTTTTCAAACAGGTCATGAGTCCCAGGACCGACAAATGGCGCCTCATGCACATCAAGTCCCAACCCGTGACCGACCGCATGGATCATGCCTCCAAGCTGGTTGGCAGCAGCGGCATGCGCCTGTGCCGGCGTGTAACAAGTCTGGTATTTTTCCAGTGCTTTTTGCTGTGCCTTCAACACTTTGGTATATTGCAATTTTTCCTGCCCGCTAGGTTGTCCATAAAAGAAGGTACGTGTCACGTCGGCACGGTACCCTTTATACCGAACGCCATAATCCACGACACAAAACCCCTTAAGTAATCTGCCACAACCCGAATAGTGCGGATCAGCGGCTCGTTTTCCTGAAGCAACCACAGGGTCGAAGGCCGGTTCACAGTCATAACTGACCGTTTCACGGAGCAGGAATCTCTTTATCTGTTTCTCATGGGTAAAGGATTTTTTTGACAATTTCTGGAAGATACGAGCAGTGATAGCACCAGCTGTCCGTAGGCATGTCAATTCATAATCGCTTTTGATCGCACGCAGGCGTCGGATGGTATTCTGGATGTCCTTGTGCGGCTGGTTCCGAATCATCTGATACACAGGGATGGGAAGACGTGCGGCATCATATCCGATGGTACCTCTCAGATACGGCAGGAATCCTTTTTTGGATTCCAGTTTATGCAGATGGACCATCTCACCGAGTGACGTTTTGAATCGGTCATACTCGAATCCCCCAATACACAGGTGTGGTTTGCCTTTCTTGGGAACAATGCACGCAGCCGGTGTAATCTTTTCTCCAAAGAGATAAAAAAGATTGTCAGTTGCGATAGATTGCCCAAAATTGACAAAGACGGCGCAGTCAGTAGGAAGAATCGCTTGAAGTTTCTTGATGTGCGCGTGTATATGTGACATAGCCGCACCCATCATTCACAGATTTCCCGGTTGTCAGCTCCACTGAGCTTGATGCAGAATGTGTCGTAGCTTTTGACTCGTGTGGTGGTAAAAGAGTCGGTATACTCGATCCGGTTAGGAACTTGTCCTGACGCCACATTGATCCTGCCGTCTTCTCCCTTGAAGTATGCGGTGTAGCTGACAGGGCCACTGCATGACAGGATTGTGAAAGCACCTGTATACTTCGTACCGGTGCGGACGCCTTGAGCTTTGAAAGCGGCCTTATAGATAGACCCTTTCTCGCAGGGATCCGTCTTTTTAGGCTCGCGGCTCGCACGAGCGCTGTTCTCTGCAGCAGGCATGCCATTTCCTCCAGGATCTCCCTGAGAACAACAAGCCATAAGCGGTATCGCGGCAGCAAGAAGCGCGATTGCCAGTGCCACATAGAGTATTGTACGGTGCTGCATGGATCAGAAATTGCAAGAAATGCTTTAAATCACTTTCGCTTGCATTAGATTTATATAAAACACCAGCCAACAGAATCAGTTGTATGGATATGACAGAGTTCTCTTGCAAGATGCTTCCGAAGATAGAGGATGCGCTGCATCATCTGATTCCGCCTGGAGAGTCTACAGAGATGAAATCCGTTGTCCAGAAAAGGATTGGGCGATTCGAGCATGCTTTCTATGCAGACGCGTGGAAAAAAGCTGTGGCCGAACCTATCCATGCGTTATTGGGCAGAGGGGGAAAGCGTGTCCGGCCGCTATTGAGCATACTTACCCACTATGCCTTCGGAGGCCAACATCCTGATATTTTCAGGGTCGCAGCCATTTCTGAGTGCGTGCACAATGGCACTCTGATAGTCGATGACATAGAGGATGCATCCCCGACCCGTCGTGGAGGACCAGCAATCCATCGCATGTACGGAGAAGCGATAAGTATCAATGCAGGCAATCTATTGTATTTTTTCCCAGTAACAGTACTCTCTAGTATCGACGTCTCACCGAAGATGCAGTGTGAACTCTATCAGATCATCACGCATGACATGGCGCGTCTGCATATCGGACAAGCCATGGATATCTTTTGGGGAAAACAAGGTATCACCAAGGTGACAATCGAGGAGTACCTTCAGATGTGCGCATATAAAACCGGATCCTTGCTTGCAGTAGCAATAAAGATGGGAGCGGTGTTGGCAGGAGTAACGTCGCAACTGGAGAGTCTGCAGAAAATCGCGATCAATATGGGCATCGCTTTCCAGATCCGCGATGATATACTGAACCTCAAACCGACAGGAGAGTGGGGCAAGGAGTTCGGAGAAGATATCACAGAAGGGAAGATCACGTATATGGCCTCCCATAGCCTGCACCACTCCAAAGAACCATCCCGTCTGCAGTCCATCCTTGCAGCTCATACACATGCAGAGCAAGAGATTAAAGAAGCAATCCATCTCATGGAAGAATCCGGTTCATTTGCTGCTGCTCAAGAGTATGCACAGCGCCTGCTGTCGGAGGCGGAAGATATCGTACAGGATGTGTTCCCGGAATCCGAATACAAGACCATCTTCCGTGAGTATATCAGATATATGATGGAGCGCAAAAAATGAAACCAGCTATCGGGTATGGGTGCCTGCTCATAGGTGCAGCACTTGCCTACAGCGGGCTCCTTCTGCGCGTGAGTTTGCCTTTATTGCTACTTATTTTTTCTCCGGTCAGTATAATTCTTATTTTCACTGGGTTGGTGATGTTGCGATGACTTTTCTCTGGGAGCCAGTCTCACAAATAGGCATTCTCCATATAGAGAGCATATTCATGCTTATAGGATTCTTTTTCTTCATTTTCTGGGTTGTGTCTTTTCTTGCCAAAGAAGGGCATACGTTCAATCATTCCCTTGTTTTTATTATGACGACCATCATAGGATCAATTCTGGGGGGGCGATTATGGTACCTTTTATTCAGTTATGACGGTATAAATCCACTATGGTGGTTCCTTAATCCCACACGTGGCGGATTGACCAGTCATGGCATGCTCATTGGTGGCGTTTTGGCAGCCTTGTTGTTTATTCTCAGGAAGAATAAAGGGGCATCCCGAGAGAATTTTGGTCTTCACGCAGATGCGATATCTATGGGAGCTGCATTGATGGTGTTTGTGTACCGTATGGGCTGCTTCATGTTCGGTGACGTGCCAGGAGTACTTACAGATCTTCCATGGGGGATAGTAACACCCGCAGACTACGAATTTGTACAAGGTGCGATGCATCCAGTGGCTCTGTACCTATCACTATCGGGGTTATTGATATTTTTGGTATTGCATTTCTTTTTCTATAATAAGAAAACCAGAACGAATAGACGAGGCCGATGGTTCAACGGAGAGATTGCGTTGTGGTTTGTTGTTCTCTATTCATTCAATCGCTTCTGGATAGAGTTTCTGGTGATCGGACATAACTATGAATGGAGCACTGTGTATTGGGGATTATTCAATAGGGCTCAGATAGTGATGGCAGCGATGTGTATTACATCCCTATGCGCACTTCTCTTCTCATATTT
>CAZMDB010000103.1:0-5004 GCA_964565095.1 uncultured Methanosarcinales archaeon
GAAATTCCTGCGCACCTGCTACCCGCATCTGTCTGTGGCAGTTCGATAAACACATCGACTACAGCATTCGGGAAATCTGAGAGATCAACCACTGGCTGCAAGGCAGCTGTGGTTACCATCGATATCTCTTTGGCTCTCCTGTTCGGACCAGGGCGGACACGGTCTCCCATACCAGAGAACGGCATCATCGAGTAGTGGCATCGCAGCACGCCTTTTTTGGGGTCCTGCATGAACCGCGGATGCAATTCGCGTGGACCATATACTGCTGCGTAGGCCTCTGTATTTCCTATCTTGAAATATGCTGAACCGTCGGCACCCTTGATCACACCTGCTTTGGCAATGATCGGGCGCATGTCGGTCATACTTTTGCGTCCATCGACGCGTTCTATGTACTTACTCATTTGCGGTCACCTCGTCGTGGACCTTTGAATTTTCTGGATTTGTTGAATCCGCGACCCCGGGGTCTGCGGTCTCCCCTCTCACTACCGCCAGAACCAGAGCGACGCATAGGCATCACATCAGAATTCGAGGTATCTGGGAAATCCTTTCCCTGTGTCTCTTTTTGCAAGAAAGCCTTGATCAAATCTGTAAGACCTGAGATATGAGTCATCTTCTCGATTAGGCGGATCGTCTTAACCGCGAGCACTTCACCCTGCGGAGAACCCGATACCCAGATTACGCCATTCTGGCCTACAATGATGTTGCAGCCGGTCACTTTCTTGATCATCGACACCATGCTTCCCTGCTTCCCGATTATCCGGGGAACCTTGTGGGAATTCACGTACAGTATCTGTCCCTCAGAAACCTTTCCGAGTCCTGGGGCACGCAGCGTCAGATCGATGAGCTTCTGGCTTGTCACACGTGTAATCTTGGTCACGACGTATTCATTGAGCGATAGAAGCTCTGTAAGATCCTCGTCTTTGTCAATGAAATCTTCTGTCGCATCCTTGATAGGTAGCATAGCTGAGTATGCACTATTCGTGTCGAGTCTCCATCCGCTCAGCAGCACATCGATTACCTGCGCAATGATGACATCTCCTGCTTTCGGCATATACCGACCCGACAGTGGGATCAGCTTGAGCGCCCGCCCCTCTATGGAGACCAGACCAACTTTGTTGGCGATTATCGACTCGCCCGCTCGGTATGCTCCTACACCTGGCAAGAATCCCATGCCTTCGGCGAGGACCTGCCCAGGAACAACCACCTGCTTATTCTCTATTTTTAATTCACTCATTTACTTCACCTTTGTATTTTCAATCGTAATTTATGTCTTTGTTATATGTTGCAATCCATCTTCTTCTACACTTTACTGGATCCGACAGACGTAATAACTGCCTGACCCTGCGTCATGTTGTTTATTCTATCATACAAGTCTTGTTCAAGCCCAGCCGGGAATTCAATCTCTCCTACCCATCCCCCTTGAGAAGTCCATGACTCCTTCTGGATATGTGCATACTGTTTGAGCACTCCATACGCTTTTGCTGCATGCTGAGCATCCAATTCTACCCTTGCACGCTTACGCTCAAAGGATATCGGCAAAACAGTCACCATCTCTTTGGCTATGCGCTGCGCCTGCTGCTCTACCGGAGCAAACTCATCGATGTGAACATTCTTCTCCGCCATTGCTCGTTCGATCCGCTCAACAGGATGAGGAGCCTTTGTCCGGGGGTCCACACCAAACCGGTGTATGCGCTCAACTATCGAGCGACGCTTCCGTTCCCGGACCTCCTTCCTGAACTTTGCCGTTAGATGCAGATCCCCGTCCTTGAGGATCCTCTCCGCGATTACGAGAGGGTCTTCTGTCCCGAAAATTTCGGACATAGCATTCTCTGACGCCAATTGTCCCTTCTGGGCAGCAGCGAATATCTTCTCGTATTTGAGCACATCCACAATGGCGACCTGCTTGCCTGATCGGAACTGCAGTGCCTTATCCTGATCGACCACGACTTCGAAGACATGCCCTCCTCTCTGGAGTCGTGCGAATGGCAACTGGAACTTCTCCGGGTCATATGTAATACCTGCCATTGTGCATACTCTCCTCTTGCCTTCCTATTCAGTGTGCTTTGCAATAGTATCCGAATCCAGACGCGTGTACATGGCATCCTCAGTACGGACCGTGGCACACTCGATCCTTTCAATATCAAAGTCATCTTTGAGAACAGTCTTGAGCGCATTGAGCCCCAGAGATACTCCTTCATCGACCGTGATAGATTCCTTATATCCCTTCCTAAGCACTTCCTCAGCTTCTGCGTCTCCTTCTCCGATGGCCACAGCCTTATACTGCGAGAATATCCCGGTAGGGTCCACCACATATACCGAGGGTCCGCGCACATCTACTCCACCGACAATCAGGCTAACACCGAATGGTCTGTACGCACCCGACTGAGTGGTCATTTGCATAAGATTAGCCAGATCCTTGACAATACTGAGTACATCTATCGGGGAATCATAGGTCACGCGAGCCTGCTGTGCCTTGACCTGAGAGCGCTCCACAAGAACTCGGGCATCACTGATGATACCTGATGCTGTGGCACCCATATGTGAATCCACTTCAAAGATCTTTTCTACTGAATCAGGAATAATGAGCTTGTTCAGGATCCTCTTGTCAGAGATAAAAACAACGCCATCTTTGCACATGATGCCGATAGTCGTACTTCCCTGTTTGACGGTCTTCTTGGCGTACTCCACTTGCAGAAGCCTGCCGTCAGGACTGAACATTGTGATCGCTCGATCGTATCCCATCATCTGATGATTCATCGGTTGCATTTTTCCTTCACTCCATTTATTTATGCGTTTTCCATGGCCTCTGCCGCTTTTGCAAGAATCCCGCTGGACACTATGCTGCGCGCGGCAAGTGATTGCCCGGTTCGTCCCTGGATGAAACACAGCATCATCCGGACCTCATCCTGATAGGCATGCCCTACCCGGATGATCCCTCGATTATTACCATATCGCTCAGGAAGAAGCCAGACACCCATCCGCCCCAGTTGCACCTGCCCGTAGAGCTCTTGTGCGACTGAGAATAAGGTCTTGCTGCATTCTTTGAAAGAAATCTCTGCATCTGTTATCAATTCAAACGCGATGTATCGCTTTTTCTCCTTCAATGTCGGCAACATAGGCTTCATACGCGCCATGATTCGAACCAACCAGGAAGAAATCCTTCTTCTATGCGTGCTCCTTCCTTCTCTCTTACGTGAGCAAGAAACCTACAATCCTTTTTAAATCTTTTGCATTATGCACATCGCGGTGCTGACGAGATGCATGGGACAGGAATCGAACTCTATAGCCATAAACTCCATGCAGACAAGAACAGCGAAGGCAAATGCTGCTCCCACTTGAGATAGATGAAGCTTCCGCGTCCAGGATACGGAAGCCGCTGAAAAGGCACCTCTAATCTGCCAACAGTATCTCAGCAGCAGCAGCAAATGCGGGTCGAGTGATAAATACACCTATCGTGACACCGAGTATCGTAGTCAGAGCGAACCCCTGCAGCAGTCCCGCACCAGCAAAGAGCAGTGGTATCATTGCGAAGACTGTAGTGAAATACGCTCCGAAAATGATAGCGAGAGCTTTCTTCAGCTTGGCTTTCCATGTTTCGTGCTCCCGACCTTTCATCATCTCATCAGCAATAACTATCTGATGATCGACACTTGAACCCACAACGATGATGATACCCGCTATCGCGGCAAGATCCAGGTTCCACCCTATGATGGCAGCCACACCCAGCAGGATCACAATCTCACTGACGATGATCACTGCAATAGGCACGGTGATTACCAATCTGCGATAACGGATGAATACAACCAAAGCTACCGCCAGGACGGCCAACATGCCTGCCCAGAGCGCGTTCTGAACGAACGCTTTCCCGAGCACTGGCGAAATCGTATCAGCCTTGACAATATCAAGCTTGACCGGCAGGCTACCCGTTTCCAGCACACTCTGCAGCTGCCGCATGTTCTGTATCGCATTCTGACGAGCTTCCGATTCCGAGTCACCTAATCCAGGTCCGCTGATCTGGATGCGGGTCGATGCCTGTCCTTTAAGGTCCGCCCCGATCCGCAGTGAATCGACTAACTCATCATCAAGATACAGATCAAGGTCCTGCGACAGATATCGGTCTCCACCAGGTCCAACGACCTCTTCAAGACCCCCTGTTGCTTCTGCAGACCTTCGTGCAGCCTCATCGCTCAAGGTGATACCGAAAAAGAATCGGCAGCTATATGTCCCATTCTGTGAAGCTCCACAGCTTCCTGGAGCGATGCCTGCCTGACCTGCTCCCTTCTCTACAAATACGACGTCGCGGTTTCCTCCTAGAAAAATCGTCTCATTCCCTATCTTGCCCTCGAACTTACCCTGCTGAGCCAATAGATCCTGCACTTCTTCCACATTTGCTCCTGCAATCTCCACAAGAATGAATTCCGGCTCTCCACCGAGACTGGCTGGCAAGTTCCTCACGATTACTACACGAATATCAGAAAGACCGAATATATTGAGTCGCTGCTCCAGCCTAGACTTGATGGTCTGATATTCTTCCTCGGAAATATCTTCCTGTGGCTTGAGCAAGACGCGTGTCCCCCCTTGCAGATCAAGTCCTTTTCGTATATTATTGGTCGGGGCCTCAAAAACCTGCACTCCAAGATCCTCAGGACCAAGGACCTCCGTTTCAACCTTAGGCCTTTCAACTGACACATTCTCCGGCCTTGTAACATTGGTACCATTTATGTTCTGGGTCACATTCTGCTCTACCATGACTGTTTCAGTCTCATTCAGCACTGTAGTCCGGATATCCGGCTGGACCGTGAGGAGATATGATTTTGCTTCTGTCTTGATGAGGACGGTTTGATTTATGGAAAGATTCTGCACAGCCTGATAATAGTCAGCCACATCATCTACAGCTTGGCCATTGACAGAGATGATCTGCTCTGCATCAGACAGCCTCTGCTGTGACCCTACACCCGACAATCCCGCCTCTGCCGCTGCGCTTCCTGCTGAGACATGACGTAC
>CAZMDB010000104.1:0-5003 GCA_964565095.1 uncultured Methanosarcinales archaeon
ATATGCCGCGATAATCTCCTCTGCATACGCATCCACTACATCCTTCTTGCTATTGAAGCATTTCTTGTACGCAGACTGGACGATCTGCCGCAGCGCAATGTCTATCCTTCGCTGCGGTGAGCAATCGACCGCCTTAGGGTATCGTGCTCCTCCGTACTCGATGGCGACAACCTCTTCACGCGGTGCAGCATTCTCTACCGCACGGACCACAACCTCTACAGGATTCTGCTTGGTCGTCTCCTCGATCTTTTCAAGGACCTTCTCCATTGTCTCCAACATGCTATAAGACTTTCCTGTCTGGTGTCCGGAGGTCATCTTGTGCTTCTTGCCCACATGACCTGCGACCATCATCTTGTTGAGCAATCGCTCTACAATATTGACTCTGGATTTGTGAAAACGATTCCCAGCGTAGCGTGCACCTGTCTTAGGGACGACAATGGGATCAATCGTAATATATCCTTTCAGGCCCTCGTCCTTGATGGTGATCCCATCCGTGGACCACTTATTGAACATCTTGATTTCAGTCATTTGCATCTCACCTTACTTTCGCGCCTTGTTGATCTTGCCTTTCAGCAAAGCTTCCAGCGACTGATCATTGACTTTGATAACTTTCCAACGGACACCTGGGAGATCTCCTTTCGCACGTCCCATCTTTCCGCCGATGCACTCTATCATAACTTCATCGTGCTCATCAACCATCTTGGTCGCTCCATCTCCCGGAAGAAATGCAGTGACCTGCTTGCCGTTCTTTATCAACTGCACACGCACAGCTTTACGCATAGCAGAGTTCGGCTGCTTTGCCTCGATCTGCAGCTTCTCGAGCACAATGCCCTTTGCCTGCGACGATCCACGCAAGGGATCTGATTTTGCCTTTAGCTTGAGAACGCGCTTGACATACGCTCTATCGGACCACTTCCCTTTCTCTCGCCTTTTCATGAGCTGTTTTCCAGCGCCAAGTCCTGATGCCTTCTTTCCCATACTGATTCACCATTCGATCATTGATTATATGTACTCTTTCACTTGTGTGACCACCATACGCCTGACCGGAAAGTACCGTTGCACGATCTTCTCCGTGTTACGCAGGTGTGATGCTGCGCGTCCTATAAGGTTGCCACGCATCTTGAGGTCATGAGGGACCAGCGTCACTATGTCCCCCTTCACTTTTATATCGCATCGATTCGGATACACCACGCTTGCAACAAAATCCTCAAGCTCAGGTGCATACTCGATCACGCGGATCTTGCGCTTGAAACGCTTCTCCAACCTGCGGATATTTGCCGCACCCTTCCCCAATGCCTTGAACAGATTTCCGGGTTGCACGACAAACGTCAATGTCTGCGCATCATCCACAAAGCAATCTTTGACCTGAGCATGAGTCATGCCCTCAAAGATGCTCATCATCTGCAGTGATTCCTTATCGATTGTAAATGCCATTGTACAAAAAAATTACTTCTTGATAGACAGCACGCTGACCAGAAACGGCTTCTTGCATACCATCCCAAGCTCTTTATTATCGATGCTGAGCTGCTCCAATTCCACGTCTGCCATCTGGCAGTAATGCTTGATGTCCTCTTTGACGTATACTGGTGCATTCCTGGTCATAAATACACGCGAGACCCCATCTGCACGCAGACCCTTCAGTGTCTGCTTGGTCCCCAAAAGAACAGTATCAGCTTCGATGGATTTACGGATCTCTGCATACACAGGATCCTCAACTTGCTTCTTCTTTGCCATTGTACCAAACTCCTCGGACAGAGCCGATTCTCTTGGATATGATAGGGAGCAACGCTGTTCCCTTTATAAAACTATCGTTCGATTCCTACTCACAACTGGATATACGATGCCATCAGGATCTGAAAAAAGATCAAATGCACAAAAACTGGAACAGAAAATGTAATAGGAAAAGAATATCTACAAAAAAAGAAACAACCGGCTACAAGGCGGACTACTTCTTGCCGGAAAAATCCATCTTCAGGCTGGGTAGTCCAGTACCCACCGGTATCGTCTGGTTTATCATCACGTTCTCGATGACGGAGGTGAGCTTGTCCTGCTCTCCCACAAGGGCCGCCTGGATCAGATGCTTCAACGGTGTCTCGAAGGACATCCTCGCAAGAACCGATGATTTCTGACGCACAACACCGTATCGGGTTATACCCTTGATCACACCAGTAGAACACATCGTGTCAGCCACAAGCATGATGTGGCGGATGTCCACCTTAAGACCCTGCTTCATGATCACTTCATATACCTCGTCGATGATTGCCTGTCTTGTCGCCTCGATGCCCAAAACCTTCTCGATCTCGTAAATGTCATTGGATCTGGTACGGGTGATATCGACGCCCGGCACCTTCAAGATCTCCTTGAGATTGGATCCGGAGGTAATGATGATGAACTCCTCATCCCGTCGCACAGGAAGCACGTGCTTGATTCCTTTGATCCCGTGGACATAGAGTCCCTTCAGCTTCTCACGCAGCTTATACAGCTCGTTGATATCAGCATCTTCACTCTTGGGAGTCACTGTAATACTACCGCCCTTTGCCTCTACCTTGTAGCGCTTCATGCTCTTGGCAATAACCTTCTTGGCATCCTCAGGCTTCATCCCGATATCCTTGAGTGACTCGATGTCCATCTGGATGTCCACCAATGTTTCGGCAATGTTGATGGAGAAAGACGTGGCAAAATCGGCCAACGTACTCTCCTTGATGGTCTTTGCGAATTTCTTGATGTCCGTCCCTTCACAATAGGGCTTTTCCAGATAGACCTCCATCTGAGGTGTAGTAGCAGTCTTTTTGGCATCCAGCAATTCGATGATACGAGGAAGACCAGTCGTAACGTTCATCTCAGATACTCCCGCCAGGTGGAATGTATTCAGGGTCATCTGAGTACCAGGCTCACCTATAGACTCTGCAGCCACGATACCTACGCTTTCGCCAGGCACGACCTTCGCATTCCGATACTCTTCCACACAACTCTGCAGTATCTTCTTGAGGTTTGCGTCAGAGACCTTCTGCCCCTCCAACTTCGTTTTGATGCGTCCGAGCAGAGTCTCTGGTATCATGCCCTCGAATTGTTTGTATACAGCTTCACTCATTTTGTATCACCATGATTCGTGTGCCTTTAGCACTCATTCTGAGAGGACCTCCTGAATGATCCTGTCGACATTGATGGATCCGCCCTCGCTACGCGCGACGTCGATCCCGTCCTCACCATACATGAATTGCACGATCTTTCCGCTGGCATCACGTACCGTCTCATCATACTCCACCTTGAGATCCTGGAGTGCGTTGGATAGGCGCCTGTAAAGATATCCGCTCTTCGGCGTACGCAGTGCAGTATCCATCAGGGAATCCCGTCCGGTCATAGCCTGGAAGAAGAACTCATCAGGTCTGAGTCCTTTCTTGAACGAATTCTTGATGAAGCCTCGCGCTCGCCCTGTCAGGTCGCGCTCTGCAAACGATGAGAGGGTCCGGTTCTCGTAACCCATGTCGATACGCTTGCCTCGTAGAGCCTGCTGCCCCACACATGCAGCCATCTGCGCAAGATTAATAATGCTTCCGCGGCCTCCCCGGTTGACCATGACAGCCGTTCCGGTGGCGGTCTGCTGATACTCTGCGACAAGATTACCTGCGTCGTTCCGCGCACGATTCAGATGCTCCAGAATGCGCAACTCAAGACTCTCTTCCATCGTACGGCCAGGCAGTTGCTCCAATCCGCCGTTCCTGTACGTCTCGATCAGTTCAACAACCTTCTTCTCTGCATTCTCCAGCACTTCTTCGATTTTCTTCTCAATCTCTTCTGGAAGATCGATGTCGGAAATACCAGCCGTGAATCCTTGCCGCTGCAGCACTTCAATACCCATACGGAAAATCTTGTTGAGTATATCGACCGCACCGTCTGCTCCACATTCCTTGTGTAACTTGCGCAGCAGCATCCCCTTACCTCCTCCGAGGTTCGAGATATCCACTACGCCCTTTTCCAGCATGCCTTTCCTTATGATAATATCGTCTCCGCGCTTGTCCTCGCCCTTGAACGAGAAATCAGCCGGCAGAAGGCAGGAGAATATTTCCTTACCTGTCACTTTTTCCTTCTTAGGCAGTCGGGAAAAGTCATTGTGACGTACTGAGTAGAGGAGCTCTACTGCATCATGGTACTGCATCTCGAATCCGTCTGCAGTCAAGACATAATTACCTGATACCGCGTCCTGTACGCAGCCAATAATAGAGAGGCCGTACGCAGGTGATATCATCTGCGTCTGCACCTGCATGAGTATCTCAGCTTCAGCGCGAGCCTCCTCGGTCTGCGGTACGTGCAGATTCATCTCATCCCCGTCGAAATCAGCGTTGTATGGTGCACAGACTGCCGGATTCAGACGGAATGTCTTTCCTGGCAGGACCTTGATCTTATGGCACATCATACTCATCCTATGCAGAGATGGCTGCCTGTTGAAAATGGCTATATCCCCGTCCATCAACTGTCGTTCCACAAGGAAACCAGGCTGAAGCTCCTCAAGAAGCGCCTCCTTGGTCTCGTCTGTGACACGCTTGCGCTTCCCGTCAGGACGCACCACATAATTTGCCCCGGGATAGCTCTTGGGACCTCGCTCTATGAACTCCTTAAGGTACTCCATATTCCATTCGGTACATCGTTCGGGCACGGTCAGCTTCTTTGCAACAAGCTGGGGTACACCCACCTCGTTGATATCGATCATAGGATCGGGTGAAATGACTGTACGCGCGTTAAAATTGGTACGTTTTCCTGCAAGGTTGTGCCGGATACGCCCTTCTTTGCTCTTTATGCGCGAGGCGATCGTCTTGAGCGGCTGCCCATTCCTGTGACGAGCAGGTGGCAACTGTGAAATCTCGTTATCAAAGAATGTTGTCACGTGATACTGCAGCAGATCCCACAGATCCTCAATGATGATCTCCGGCGCACCTGCGTTGATATTCTCGAACAGACGCTGGTTGATTCGTACGATATCACCTAGCTTGTGTGTGAAATCGTCC
>CAZMDB010000105.1:0-4926 GCA_964565095.1 uncultured Methanosarcinales archaeon
GAGAAGCACTTCAGGGTGTACTGCAATGTCTTTAGAATCAAGATATGCAATCAGGGTCTGGGCGTTCAGGCGTGTTGCAGCTATCCCGATACGGTCTTGCTGTTCGGCACTCATATCCGCAATCGATTGACGGGCACGGCATATGGCGCCTCCGCCGATTATGAACACGTAGCGGGATGTGCTGCCCTGTATGGCATCAGCAAGCCTTTGTGCATATTCTGTATCAAAATTGTCCGGAGCTAGAAGGGAGCCTCCCAGCGATAGTACTCGTGTTTCCATGCATATCAACCTATAGTGTAATGATAATGATGCCGAATATGATGAGAGCGATGCCTATAATCTTTTTGCTAGTGACGCGTTCCTCGAGGTAGATAGCCCCTAATGCTAATGCCCAGATATAGGTCAACCCTGAAAATGCGTAGAGGAAGGAAAGGTTGTTCTGCTTGAGGGGGATGATGAAAAGGACATTGGAGATAAGGAATGCGAAGGCGCCCAGATAAAGGCGTGTGTTGGTGGTGAGGGACTTGAGGGATATCTGCTGCAGCCTTTGTGCGCCTTGCTTGAATAGGAATGATCCCAGTGCTGCAAATATTGTGGATCCCAGCACCATGAGGAATTGGAGGGGGGTCATGGAGTCGCCTCCGCTATTTGTGTCTGCCTATAGGTAAGGAAGGAGACACCGGTGATGATGATCAGCATACCGAGGCTGTTGAGGATGGTGATTGTTTCCCCGATGATGAGCCAGGAGCTGAGCATTGTCCAGACAAAGCTTAAAGATACGATGGGATACAGAGTCGAGAGTTCACCATGCCGGAGAGAGAGGATGAGCAGCAATGCTGAACAGGCGTAGAGAGTTAGTCCGAGCAGGAATGGGAAGTTGACAAGGGTGCCGCTGACGGTGAAGGAGAATGTGTCTGAGGCAAACTTATAGCTGGTCTGCGCTGCGGCATTCAGGATGGTCGATATCAGAACCAGGATTACTGCTGCTCGCGACTTGTTCATGGGGGATGCACGCTCATGGAAAGTTTAAAAGGGTTGTGATGCGGGACTATCTGATGTTGTGCCAGCTGTAGGAGCCTAGGACGATCTGTCATGTCTCAGATGTTGTTCAGGATAATCGGTGATGATCTGAAAGGGAACATTGTATGCCCTCTTCTCCAGCTTCTGCAAGTCGCAATGTCTTACGGTGGTTACCTTGTGAGAGTGTACGCGGTATTCTCCATCACAAGAACCTATCTGATTGTGGACTACAGAATATGTTATTTTGAGCACGCGTGTCGCTCCGCTGGAACTATAGGATGCATCATAGGCCACTTCAAAGGTATAGGTCTGGTGAGCACAACCAGCAATGAGTGCAAGAAGGATCATCAGCACTATGTACTTCATGTATACCGATATGCAGTATCTCCGAGAGAAAAATAACTCCTCCTTAGTGCGCGAAAAAAGAAATTTTGCCCAAACTCAACATGGCAAAAATAATTAACTTTCTAAAAAAGCTATTCGGTTCGGTTTCGTGCTTGGGCAACGATCACTTTGTAATCTAGTCGCGTGCGTGGTGACTTGCGACTGCCGTGCGCATGTGTTGCGAGATTTTGGTTGCATGTCCTTAGAAATTACTATGTAATTTTTGGATCTTGTGGAGCTTTGCTCAACAAGAAATCACCAAAATCTCTGATCTTGTTTCTAGGCAGTTATGAAAATAATTCCATTTTCAAACATTTAAAATCCTGGATTTTCATATGCACTATTTTCTCTTCTGCATTCGGAGATACTGGATATGGTCGAAATCCTTATAAAGCTTGTGAAGCGACGAAAGGGCATGGCAATCCATGATGTTATTTCAGTAGTTGAAGAGAGTGTGCCTTTTGCAGAATGGAAGGCTCAGCATCCAGATGCTTACCTGGCTCATGTATTCGTGATGGTCGAGGGAACGGTGACCGATGAGTGGCAGGTCGGTTACGTGGATGGGGGAAAAGTCATACCGTTCAAGCTTTCAGGTGATAAGGTGCTTGCTGGTAGTGAAGAGAAGATTTTCAAGAAACCGGGGGAGAGTGTGCATAAGCTTGATGCGGAGGCTGTGTCAGTCGAAGTCATTGATGCGGTCGAAATGGCTCGCACCCACTGCGAGGAGAAGTTCCCGCATGATCCGGTCAAGAAAGCGATTTGTATCCTTCAGGATTTGCCGGATGAGGGGGCTGTGTGGAATATTACTTTTGTCACCTTGACTATCAAGACAATCAATGTGCGTGTCGATGCTGCTTCAAAGGAGATACGGAAGGCTGAGGTCGTCGAATTTTTCCAGTGGGGGAAGTAATTGTTTTCTATATAACTGGAACACAAGGATTAAAACCTGTATTTTCAGACTTGAGGATTCAACTGGAAGTATCTTTATATAATGTTTTTTCCAGAGCATGTATTAAGTGGTTGAGCGGTAGGGCACAACAACAAGTAACATTAGTGATGACAGAAACAGGTTTTAGCGACGACACGAATAACAGCAACAGTATAGCTCAACCCATATTTTCTTTTTTCTATATTTCATCAGATATTATATGAACGATGTATTGTGTAATATATTTGTTAATGAAATCTTTCTATTGCATCTATGTTTATATACCGATTCGTCCACAACAGAAAGTAAGTGGTTGAGCGGTAGGGTGTGTGAGAACAAGTGATGACCGCTATGGTGATATCAGTAGTTGGGGCTCAACCCTTTTTTCCTCCGTAATGCGGGATGAAGATATTGTTTGTCTGCACGGAAATGTGTTCCGTAGCATGAGTGCCATTAGTGTCTGCAACATCAGGAGCATATCAAGAAGGAGTATGGCATGGATGTACCGTTGTTCTATGAATTGTCCGATGGCAAACCTGAATCGGTCAAGTATATCAATGATGTGATGCCGGTGGTCTGTCAGAACATCCGGGCGCATTATTGTTGATCTATAATTTTTTTGATCTGTTCGAATTCGGGGATAGTGAAACGTCGATATTTGCGTGGATGGGAAAACATCTTGCCCAGCCCGGAATGTGCCACGATAGAGCGTATTCGCGAGTATGGTACGCCAAGTTGTTCTGCTATCCATTGTACTCCCATGAATAAAGGGCCTGCATGCGACTGTGTGTCCGCATTTTGAAGCGTGTGATGGAATAGTTAGCGATGCTGTGTGCCGTTATGTTAGATAATCACTTTTTTCGGGTGCTCAATGGGGAGGCGTATTCGTATACTTTCTGGACTTATGTGAAGTCGTTGGGCCAGTTTTGTGCTTGAGAGCCATTCTTGCGAGTGCTTGAGTCTCTGGAAGAGTTCTTTGGCAGGTATGGGGTCAGGGGGTTCCATGTCGAATTGTGCAGGGGAGTAGCGAAAATCATGGTATAGATGAACAATCTGCTCCAATGCGTTGTGTTGTCTTGCACGTGTGCACTCCTTTCTACGTTGATGTGCTTCCTTTTTTACTTTGTCTGGATCTGCACGTGCTGCTGCATTATGAAGTCCCAATTGTTGCATGATTGATTTGGCTTTCTCCAAAGCTGCATAGTATCCGCCAAAGTGTTGGTTTAGTTGTCGCGCAAGCGATGGGTTACGTGCTTGTAGGTCTTGGAGATAGAGGGATTCCCCTTGTCGTGCTGCTTGGATTAATTGTGTGAGGTAGTAAGAGGGTGTATGTTTTGTATGACGGGCAAATTCAGAATATTCCAATCCCAAGTCTGGAAAGATCGCTCTGTATGACCCGAAGGTGCGTTCGATCCTGTTTGTTAGTGATCTGTTTTTTCCCCGCATATGGCGCAGACTGACATCTTCCCCGTTTCCAATGAGTTTGAGCAACTGTCTGCCGCATTCTTCTTTGCGGCGGGTAATCTGCATTGGAGTCAGTTTATTCCATGCTTTCTGGGGGCGGTTATAGGCACGTATCTGGTCGGCACCTGTGTTGTCTCCTTGGCTTTCAAGTTTTGAGCTGCCTGTTCGCGAGCTTCTGAGAGACTCTCGAAGGCACGCTCAAGATCTGCTCGGCGATAATAGAATCCATTGTAGAGACGTTGATTTGCTTCCATGATGCTGTTTGCGCGCAGCGGTACATCTTTCCTGTGGAGAGCAATCAGTTCATCTATGATACGCTCCTTTGTCCATTTGATTGGCATATTTGTATGGAAGTGGCTCCATGTTTTATATATGTATATAAATGATACTTGCTTTCTCACCCAAAGATGGAATTTTCCTGCTCTTCGGGATGTCATGATTGTTGCAGTGACCCTGCGCTTCTGATCATGCCTACGATCTATGAGATCGCAGAGATATCTTCCAGGCAGGGCGTGTCGGTTACGGAGTTTTTCGATACGGCATTGCAGGCGCGGGTACTCAGTGATCGGGACGAGGTAGCTGCGCATCTGCGTATGCCCTGCGTATATATCTCCGATAGAGGATGCGCGATCCATGAGTACAAGCCGCTGGTGTGTCAGCGAGCCCCGGAGGACAGGGTCCTTGTCGGGGAGGACTGGAAGTATTGCTCATTGGGGTTGATGTCCCAGAGTCGAATGCAGGAAGTGATGGAGTTGACAAGCCGCCAGTTGAGGCATGATGCCTTGACTATGCGAGTGCTGTATAGCCCACCCATCCGATTTGATGCCCAGGCTGTAGTCAACAATCTGGGCTTCCGACAGAGATGCCGTCCGGGGATGACTGAACGGCAGCTGATTGTATCTTCGGCACAGGCTGCTCATGAGATATATGGATCACAGGTGCGGGAGCGTTTCGAGCGCTTAGAGAGACAGCTGCAAACGCACGGATAGGTAGATCGGGTAGTGGCAGCGTACAGCAGATGAGTGTGCAATATTTAAAAATTCAAAATACCTTAGTTCTTCAATGAAAATCCAGATAGTCTATGACTCATATTTAGGGAATACCCAGAAAGTGGCAGAAGTCATTAGTAA
>CAZMDB010000106.1:0-4890 GCA_964565095.1 uncultured Methanosarcinales archaeon
CGTAATCTATGTTCAGAGGCAGTATCAGATCCCTTGCTGTCGAGATCACTACATTCATCTCGATATCCTTTATCAGCGGATTACCACGCAGATGATGATTTACTATTCCTTCCAAACGCTTCAGGTCAGTGGCCATGAAAAGGAGACACACATTAAAGCGCCCGGAAAGTATCAATGCGTTGAGGAAGAAAGGACAATCCTGGAATTCACGGATGACGGCTGTGGTATCAGTTGCACTGACATCCACCTTGGCCATCTTGAGATCGATGACGCGGAAATTGACTCCTGTGTTCGTCTGAAGGATGCCTTTCTGCTCCAACTTACGGATACGCGCGCCCACAGATGGCTGAGATAAGCGGATCTTTTCGGCAATCTCCTTCTGTGACATCGCCGGGTTCTTCTGCAACAACGACAATATGGTATTATCCCTGTCATCAAGATTCAGCTTCTCATTGATATGTATCCTTTTCTTGAACCGCGCAAGATCCTCGAACAATACTTCTCCTTTTGCCATATTACCTCCCCTATTATAATTTATAGTTCAATCTCGTAATCGTGCTATATATTCCTATATTATAAACTTTTACTTTCTAATATAGCATATGCTAAAAAAATGTCTATTATTGAAAGTGCATATTCTTTTATATTGACTGGATATGTGCGTATAGTATGGAGCGACGACGTGCAGTACACCGATCAAGTTTGCTGGGAGATATCATCAGAGATCATCCTGAAATGTTACCGTTACTGCAGGAACATGGCATCGAGTGCGTAGGCTGCCATGTTGCCTCTTGGGAGACCATCGAGCAAGCTGCTGCCGCAAATGGGATCGAAGCCGAAAGTATTGTCCGCTCCCTCAACAATATGCCGCTTGAGAAAAACTCATGATCAACCTGCGCAACAAGCCCTCAGATACGTCTCCATGGGCGCCGCATCACGCGGCACCCCTCTGGAGCATCCTTCAATGTAAAGCATCCAATGCCATTTCCTGAAACAGCATAGCCTTTACTCTCAACAAGATATCTCCATCTCATTGGATATCCATTTTTATATCTGCTTTCTCGCACTGAAAAGTCTTATAAATGCAGAACTGCAAGCCTACATCAGAGGTATGCAGAATGACACAAGAAGACAGACTCTATAGGTGCGCTATATGCGGGATAGTTACATCAGTTCTTATCGGAGGCAACGGAGACCTCTCCTGCTGTGGAGAGAAGATGCAGCAACTCGCAGAGCAAGGCGCTTCTGAAGAAGGCAAAGAAAAGCATGTTCCCGAGGTACGAATCGAGGGCGATTCAATTGTCGTACAAGTGGGATCCACTCCCCACCCCATGGAAGAGAAACACTACATCCAACTCGTGCAATTGCTTGATGGCGATCGGGTTATTATGGGCAAGCGGTTACGCCCTGGCCAACAACCAGAAGTGACTTTCCATAACGTACAGGATCCTGCACAAAAACGGATAAGAGAACTGTGCAATGTCCATGGGCTCTGGACCACATGAATAGACACACAGAACTCCACAAGCGAGTGTTGGATCTGCCGGAGGACATAATCGAACGCGTGCAGGACCGGCTCAAGGAATTCGAACAGAAGGGTCACAAGGGAGATAGAGTCTGGTTCTCTGAACTATGTTTCTGCATCCTGACTGCAAATTCGAAAGCCGAAACCGCCCTGCGTATAGAGAAGGAGCTGGGCACACGCGGCTTCTGCCAGTCATGCTTCGATGATGTGAAAAACTGCATCATCTCGCATAAGCACCGATTCCATAACAACAAAGCGTCCTACATTGTCGGGGCCAGGAAGCATCTGCACCTCAAAAGGACTCTTGTCCCGATCATCAACTCTGAAGGAGAAAGGGCTGGACGCAGATGGCTGGTGGATCACATCAAAGGAATAGGATACAAGGAAGCATCACACTTTCTGCGCAATGTGGGATACAAGAACGTTGCCATTCTCGATCGCCATATTCTCCGGATGCTTGCAGAACATGGATTCATGCAGGAAGTCCCGCAGGCACTGACACCTAAACGCTACCTCCAGGTTGAAGCGATTTTCAGCGGCATTGCGCAGGATCTCTCGATGTCACTGGCTGAACTGGACCTGCGTATATGGTACCTCAAGACAGGCAAAATTCTCAAATAGATTGCTCCATCTGACAAGGGTTCCGCATAAACTATTTAAATGCTATATCCGAATATTCCTGTATGAACGGCATCGCCTTTTGGCAGAAGATCTGGATGGCAGGCACATTCCTTATTCTTATACTTGGGGTGCTATCTCTGGGATCACTCACGGAGACGGCGCTATCAGTAGTGTTCGTCGCACTTTTCCCCACGCTCCTCCACTGGATATTTCTTGTGACCTGGATGATGCAGGAACGCATTCCACGCATCAGCATCTGGATAAGCCCGCTCATCATCGCCGTACTGTTCTTTCTGGCATGGCAGGCACGAGTCTCGGAACAATTATCAGATATGGATGGGCCGGCTATAGTGACACTCAACCTCCTATTCATGCTTTTCTACAATGTCGTTCTGCTCCTTTTCATCAGAGGGGAGGAAGTATCCGAAAATAAGACCTCGGAAGGAATGGCAGAGACAAATGAAGAGGCCAGTAGCAGTAAGCAGAATCCTCCCATACACCCGGATGCAGGACAGTACTATCAGTTGGCCCGACAGTACTTCACGCAGAACCAACAATATGCTGACTATATCAGCCGCCTGAACAACCAATTGCAGCAGGCGCAACAGAAGCTGGATGACGCGGGTTATTATAAGAACATGGCAGACCACACGTCTGACCTTAACAAGAAATATCTGCACCAGATCGGGGACCTTCAACAACAGCTGAAAAAGACCGAGGACGCCCTCGAGGTCACGCAGAACAACTTCTCGATACGACTGCGCAGCATAGAAGACAAGTGCAAGGCTCTCAACTTCGCCATCGGACGCGTCTATTCCAACAAGAAGGGCGGGACCAATGCGCTGCGCAAGAAAATACTTGTCGACCGTGAACTCTACAACAGTTTTTCAGACATGAGTGCTGATCTTGAGGAACACACGGCGGGAGATCTCCTCAAGGTACTTATGCAGCTATACGAACAGCTGACTCTCCTGGAACGACAGGAATCGGATCTTTTCAAAGATGATGTAAGCCACCTGGACCTTGAGCACGACAAGAAGGGACGCGACATGATTCTTGATGTGCTTGCACGGAATGACAAAGACCCTGTAATGGAATACTATGCAGAAGCCAAAGAGATCTGCATGAAGCTCATCGGTTATGTGAAGGAGACATTCAATCCGGATGAGCAGTAGATAGAAAGCCATAAAAATGGGTCCCCTCACAGAACCCTTATGAGCAGATTCATGGAAGCCGCTTATAAGGAAGCGCTCAAAGGGATGCGTAACAACGAGGGGGGGCCATTCGGTGCTGTGGTCGTGCGGGATGACAAGATTGTGGCCCGTGCGCACAACCAGGTCATTGTGAAGCACGATCCGACTGCGCATGCAGAGATGCAGGCCATACGTAAGGCATCCAGAAAACTGAAGCGGTTCGACCTGTCTGATTGCGACATCTATACGGTAGGAGAACCCTGCCCCATGTGTTTTGCAGCGATCCATTGGGCGCACATCCGCAAAGTCTACTTCGGCTGCACGGAGAAGGAAGCTGGTAGTATCGGATTCGACGATGATTACCTGTATCGCATACTGAAAGGAGAAGAGAAAGATAGTATCAGTGAGATCGAGGTCGATCATGGCACCTGCATAAAGGCTTTCCGAGAATGGAAGAACAAGAAGGACAAGACTCCTTACTAGATCCTCAAATCCCGGAATCCGTATCGCATTACTATGGACCCTTATCACTTAATTCACATCACTAAATCCATATCACAAATATTCATCCATCTGCAAGCAAACTTCTTATATCACCAGGACATGATGAAGCATGATGCATATTATCCAAGAAGAAATCGTTGTTTCGACAGATTCCCGCGAGGGCCTGTATGATATTACTCAAAGGGTGGAGCATGTCGTCACCAAAAGCGGCCTACAGACAGGTCAGGTAACTGTTTATGTACAGGGCGCCACAGCCGCCGTCATGATCCAGGAGAACTGGGATAATAGCGTACAGGAGGATGTCATCAGCCTACTGCGGAAACTAGCTCCGCGAGGCGTATGGCAGCATGATCTACAGGATGGCAATGGTGATGCTCATCTCAAAGCAGGATTGGTAGGACCCTCAGAAACTATACCCATCATACAAGGTAATCTGGGACTAAGCCAGTGGCAGAATATCTTCTGTTGCGAATTCGACGGACCGCGCAGCTCTCGAACAGTAATTGTTACTGCGATCGGAGAATAGGATGTCCATATACCGCTCATCCAGGTGTCCAGGCGAATACGACATCTGAATAGATATCAGACACATCATAGAACGCATAGTCATCAGCAAAGAGTTCCTGAAACCTTGTAAGGATGTCCTTAAGCTCTTCTGTATCTCTGATATACATATCCAGAGAAAGATCATACCGGCCTATCTGGTCATGCAGCACAATACATCGTCCAGTCTGCTCGAAAAACTGATACACTCTCTGCCGGCTGCGCCGATTCCGCAAGGTAATATCTATCTGCACCTGACTGTACTCTATCCGTTCCTGATTCATCTGGATATTATAACCAGCAATTATTCCGTCCTTTTCCAGGCGTTTAATCCGATAACTTATGGTACGCGCGTTCTTTCCTGTCTTACGGGCGATATCGATCAGCTTTATCCGGGCATCCTTGCTCATAAGCTGTAATATCTTGCTGTCAAAGTCATCCAAATCACGGGAAGATACGTGAGAGAAATCAAGGACATTCTGAGTAGGCGCCCTGCCGCCGAAA
>CAZMDB010000107.1:0-4843 GCA_964565095.1 uncultured Methanosarcinales archaeon
GCATGTAGAGTCCGGTCCGCTTGTACGCAGCTCGTATCATGCGGACATATTCCTCAACGACTGTGCTGATTGATCAGTTCTTGGCTCATGCCGAAGAGTATCGGGATCAGTCTGTTCTTGTGTAAGTGAGGAACTGGCCATCGATCGGGTCCGTCTGGAGACGGCGTGAGCTGGTATTCATTTTGGCCACATATACTCTGCATTCGAGTGCGGAGGGGAAGGGTCCGGCAAGTTCAAGCCCTCTGCCTTTCTGTTGGATCGCTTTGCGTGTAGCACCACAGCGGAAGCAGGAGAGTCGGAAGCGAGTGATATTTTCCGTGATGCAACTGCGCCATGTGCCGCAGCTCGGGCATCTGAGGGCATAATACATGGACGTGTGTCCCTGGATTTGTTTATAATTATCTCGTGCAGAGATGTCCAGTGGTGATATGCTAATGCAATCCGGAGTCTGTGTGTGCATCGTGGTGGAGCCATCGTGCTGGAGCCATTTGTTGCGAGATTCGCCCAGAAAAAGCGACATTTTATAAATGAGAGGCAATTATGTGCTAGTATTGAGGGAGTGCCCGAGTAATGAGTGCCGGATTTCTCAAAAAAAACAACGTAGGTAAATCAAGTTCAGCGCATAATACAAGTAGCTATTCTATTTTCTAATCACGTACAACATGATGGAGGTGACATACTAATGAAGGGAACCGTTAAATTTTTCAATGACATGAAAGGATTCGGGTTTATCCGCGGCGAGGACGATACAGAATATTTCGTTCATATCAGTGGTCTTAACGAAGGCGTAAAGATTACTGAGAATGATTCTGTCGAGTTCGAGATCGAGCAAGGAGACCGAGGTCCTAAGGCTGTCAATGTTGAGATGGCTGAGTAAACACCTCTTCTGTTCAATACACGTAATTATTTTCTTGTTTTTCCGCAAAATCTTTAAGGGTGGAGCAACCCGGGAGACCGGTATGGTCCACAGGAGTATCGGACATCATCATCTGCACCGGCGCAAACGCATCCATCTTCATCATGAGCCGTACCCCCATCCTATCGGATGGAAGGGATCTCTGGATAGGGTCATGTACGGAGTGGGGCTTCTTGGTCCCTTGATGATGGTGCCGCAGATAATCAAGATCTATGCCGAGAGGGATGCCACAAGTATCGCTTTGTCCTCCTGGCTGATGGCGCTTTTCCCGGCGATACTTTGGGTTGTCTACGGCGGAGCACATAAGGACAAGGTCATTATCATATGCAATGTCGCCTGGATGATAGCCTACCTGATGATTGTGGTCGGAGCTATCATCTACTAGTCCCAGATTCTAAGAGGAAAAAAGGGAGTGGCATAGTCAATGCAGATATCCTGATCATTTCCATAATTCGTATCCGTATACCGCCCGGTTGCCCAATTCCTGCTCGATTCGCAGTAGTTGGTTGTATTTGGCCAGCCGTTCAGATCTGCAAGGTGCGCCTGTCTTGATCTGACCTGTTCCCAGGCCTACGACGAGGTCTGCGATGAACGTGTCCTCAGTCTCGCCTGAGCGATGTGACACCATCACTCCCCATCCTGCTTGCTGGCTCATTATGCAGGCGCGGATGCTTTCTGTCACAGATCCGATCTGGTTCACCTTGAGAAGCAGCGCATTGCAGGCGCTCTTGTCTATGGCTGTCTGGATGCGCTCCGGATTAGTGACCAGCAGGTCATCTCCGACGATCTGTATCCCGCTCTCTTGTGTAAAGTGCGCATAGCTATCCCAATCGTCCTGGTCGAAAGGATCCTCGATGCTGAGGATCGGATAGGAATCAATGAATTCTTTGTAGAGCGATGCAAGTTGCGGACCGTCCAGAAGATTGGATTCCTTATTCTTGAAGCCGAGGTCGTACTTGCCCTCTTTGTAGAACTCAGATGCAGCAACATCCATCCCCAATTTGACTTTTCCTGTGTAACCTGCCTTCTCGATAGCCTGCATCAGCAGGGATAGGCCTTCTTTGTTGTCCTGTATATCAGGCGCAAACCCGCCTTCATCTCCGACATTGGCAGCGTCCTGACCATATCGATCCTTGATGATCTTCTTTAGGTGATGATAGACCTCAGCGCCCATCTGCATCGCCTGTGAGAAGCAATCTGCGCCGATGGGAAGCAACATGAATTCCTGCATCGCAAGCTTGTTGCCTGCATGCTGTCCGCCATTGATGACGTTGAGTGAGGGCACCGGCATCCTGAAGATGTCGGTGGGTTTCCCGGCAATCTGCGCGATGTGCATGTAGAGCGGGACGTCTTTTGCTGCTGCGCCTGCGCGACAGACAGCCATGGAGACTCCAAGGATTGCATTTGCTCCCAGTTTCGCTTTGTTCTTGGTCCCATCCAGTTCTATCATCTTATTGTCGATAGCTGCCTGTTCAGTAGGGTCCATCCCCTGTAGTGCGGGCGCGATCAATGTGTTCACATTCTTAACAGCGTGAAGGACGCCTTTGCCCAAGTAGCGGGTGTCGCTGTCTCGTAGTTCAAGAGCCTCGTGTATCCCTGTGGAGGCGCCGCTGGGGACTGCTGCCCGGAAACATCCATTTTCTGTCGTGACATCCACTTCTACTGTTGGGTTCCCTCTCGAATCGAGGATCTCTCGTGCGTGTATTTTCTGTATAGAACTCATAGTATTCCCTCTCTTGTCTGACATTATTGCTCCTGTCAATGTTGGTTCTTTTGCCTTCGTTTTTTGGCGATGCGTCGGTATTTTCCATACTGGTCCTTGGGGGAGAATCGTGCCGGTCTCACTATGGTTGTTTCTCTGCCACACTCCGGACATTCAGCCTCGAATGTGAAGCGGCCGCATCGTGTGCATCGCATGATCTCCTTTTTGGCATGCTGGACCTCGGTCTCTTCCATGAAAATGTCCGAGTCTGCTGATGTTTATATAATTGTTGTTCAGAAGTCTTGTTGGCTTGTCCAGGAGCCATTATGCATCTGCATCTTATTGCGTGCTGTTTGGGGGGACCCAAGTTATGTGTATCAGTTCGTTCGGATCTGTCACGGGTCCGCTTCTTTGGTATCTGTGATGTTTGTCATTTGGGATAATCAGTATGTGGTATCGTGTGAAATATCTGTTAAGGGTTTTGCTGAATGTGTGTTTTTGATATACTTCTTTATACTAAAAAAAAATGATGGACGCAAACTATTTAAACTATCGGCAAGGGATTAGCTCTAGAAATTGATAGGCTATTCTGGCCTGGAAGAGGTGTAATGCATGACGAAAGTGTTGGTCGTAGAAGATTCTCAGCTGATGGTATCTATCCTGAAGAATTTCATCCGTAAAGCGAAGTCAGATGTAGAAGTGATCGAGGCGCATGATGGTGAGGCGGGTGTCGCACAGTATGAGAGTCAAAAACCTGACTTGGTATTCATGGATATCAAGATGCCCAAGATGGATGGGCTTGAAGCGTTGGAGAAGATCCGCTCACGCCATTCGTCAGCCAAGGTAGTCATGTGTACGTCCCTGAAGGAAGATGAACAGGAGAAGAAGGCCAAGGACCTGGGCGCAGTGGGATATATCATGAAGCCTTTCAATTCTGAGGATATTGCTCATGCGTTGAAGGAGCACCTGTAGAGGAATCACGTGATGGCATCGTATAGGACAGTTTTTTTAGAGTTCTTGAGCAGAAGGTTCGGTAGCAGTATCGCGAATCAGCTCTTTGATATCTACACCAGGAAGCGTGCCATCCAGAACTTTGATGCGATGTCTCTCAAGGAGCAATTCGATTTTGTCACCTACATGTTTGATGCCATTTTTTCGAAGTTCTATGAACAATCCAAGATCGCACGTATCAACATTTCCTGTTTCCTGCGGTTCGCTCTTGCCCAGGCTGCTCAGCGTATGGAGCAGATGTTCAATCTGAAGACAGAAATCGATGACTTCACACTCAAGGCAATGGGAGGCATGTCGGAGGTCCCATTGCAGGATTTTACTGACAAAGGGAATGTGGTGGTCAATTTCTCTTTCGATGGCGCTGCAAAGGCCTTCCTGGGATTGGTGCATAAGAAAGAGATGGCTGTTGATTTTTCCAGCAAACTGATCAACAGGATGATGGAGGGTGAGGGATCTGCGCATGATGAGAAGATGGCCTACTCAGCGATTTCCGAGTTCTATAACATCATCCTTCCGCCTTTCACGGACGTGATCGGAGACACCATGGATGTGGATTTCAGTTATGTGCCAGTAGATACTGGGACTTTGCGCAGCCAGGCACTGGAGAATCAGGATTATGCCCCACAACAGGTGATTTTTTCCACGATCGTGTTCAAGATGATGGGGAAGAAATATGAGGTGCACTTATACTGTTTTCTCGAAGAAGTAAAGGCGCAGGAGTTGCAGGCGTTCATCCGGGAGAATGTGTCCCAGTCGGATATATTCGAACGCAATCCCCCTCAGATCATAGCTGAGAAGACCGGCAAGAGGCGTGAAGATCTGGCGCAGTTCTTCAACAAGAAGCTCAATTTCGAGTATGGACATCTTGCTCTGGACAAGGTATTCGATTTCTTCCAGATCCGCAATGATGATGATATCGATTATGTGATGATGCAGCGGATCATCGACCGTATCCTGGAGCAGTACTATACCCGTGCATCAGAGAATAAGAAGGCGAATATCCGGGCAAATATTCAGTATATTTACGATTTTATCGAGAAAGGAGGTAATGACAATGAGTCTTAAGGTAATGGTGGTGGATGATTCGATGTTCATGCGGAACATCCTGAAAAAGACCATCACAGAAGGGGGTCACGAGGTAGTGGCCGAATGTGAAGATGGACAACAGGCGATCGATAAATATGGAGAGGCAGCTCCAGATGTTGTGTTTATGG
>CAZMDB010000108.1:0-4799 GCA_964565095.1 uncultured Methanosarcinales archaeon
TGCACAGGGGTTAGGAACTTTTTCGCCTATGACGAGGGATCAGGACTTTGACACTTACCTGGGACTACAGACAGAAGGCAATCAGGAGGATGGCACTCTTACCCGTAGTGTCCTGGGGCAAGACACAGGATGGGAATTGGATGAACCGCTCGCACCTCATGATCAGGTGCGCATCATGCTTAACACTACGGCACCAGCGTCTTGCGAGGTTTCTTCTCTCCCTTGGGTGTTCGATGATCCTGCTATACTTGAAGATGTGCCTCTTGTCCTTATGCTGTTTCGCGGATTTGCGCTGAGTTTTTCGCAAAACCTCCATAATCCCTCCGGTGATGGTCAGCATTATGTGTACGAGGATCTTATCATGCCCTATGACCGGCTGATATCACGCTTTAGGATTGATTTGGAATTCAACTCCCTTCTTGATTTAAGCATCATTGATCGTTATCATGAGAGATTCAATTCTATCAAGTCAAATTTTGATAAATTTATCAACCGTTTCTCAGGTTTCGTGGATGTCGGTCCCGCCCGGGAACAGATAGATACTATCTACTCACGATGGTACCGGTTTAAACCTGCTCTGCAGACTGCATTGGGAAGACTAGGAGATGCCTCTCGCCTCATGCTCATCGAATCAGAACAAGGGAACGAGTTCCTTTTCTTCCGCTGCCACGATGGCATGGGGCACAGCAAGAGCGTGTTTTTCAAGTATAAGATAATGGACGATACTGAGCCTGCGCAGGTGCATGCGGAATGGAACGAGTCGTCAGGTATGCTTTCGGTCTTCTCTAATGAACCAGTCATCTGTACCTACAGTGAGCCATCGCAGCAGGCACAATCCATGGATTGTGACCTTTTCAGGATAAACTCCCGGAAAGCCTCTTTCACATGCACCTCTCCGCTTGAATCTTTACCAGGTCATGGCCTGGATATCCGGTGTGTTGACCAGCCTCCAATCCTTTCTCATTATGTGGTCAACACGGAACCATCAACAGCACTGAACACTACCATCGGGCTTCCGGATGACCTGTTCTTTCTTACAGACAATGCCCTGATCATCAAAGAAAACAGAATACTCAGGGACGCTAAGGTCTCCCTCCTGCTTCCGGGCGTCACTCAGATCGGTATCATATTTCCGTTCAATGTTTCCTGCGGAAGCAGTGACAGCAGGAATAAAAACTACCTTGCATATGAGCCAGCTGATTGCGCCGAATTGCCGGAGGCGCATAAGGAATTGTTCCTAAGTGAGAAACAGAACACTCATAAAGCATGGATGTGCAATTTCAGTGTACCACCTGATCGCTCTCTTCATATCGGGTGCCATGAGAACCTTGCAATCACCCCTAATATCAATATAACGAAGCTGGTACCAAATGAGTAAAAAGAGGAATGGCATAAGTAATTCCAAACGTGGCCAGATGGCCCTTTTCCTTATACTTGGGATCATACTGCTGGGCGCGATCGGATCTATCGCACTCTATATGAATATCAGTAGATTAAGTGAGTATGAACAGGAGGTGAAGCGGGAATTCCTTGCATCTCCACAAGCCAAACTGACTACCATGGTGGAAAGCTGCATACACGACAGCCTGGATAAGCGCGCTGAGCAGATTGCTGCGCATGGGGGGATGATTCTTCCTGACCTTTTCCGTATGTACCGTGGGAACACCTATACATATTGGTGCCTTCAGGAAGATGGATCCGGTTGTGTCAATCGGATACTCACACGGCATGAGATGCAACGTGAGTTATCACAGGCAGTCGGAAATGATGTGGCCTCCTGCCTGAATTGGTCCGGCTTCATGCTGGCAGGATTTGAGATAGAGACTGGAAACCTGAGTGTAGAAAGCACTATAGCTCCCCGGCACACAGAAGCCAGTATCACTTTCCCTATCACTCTGAATAGCGAATCGAAAGAAGTCAGCATATCTGAGTTTTCTGGCCGTATCGATATTGAGTTAGGTCTACTATATGAAGTTGCGCTGCAGATTCTGTACGAGGAATTATTGCTGGAATCTTTCGATAAGGACCGGTGGATGGCTGAACATTCCGCGGATTTCACAATCGAGAAGCACCGCCCTTATCCTGATACTGTCTACTCGATCCGCAAATACAACCCTATAGAGAAGCGTATCCTTGAATGGCGTTTTGCATTGCAAGGCCAGGATACCGCAGATGAACCTGGAGAGATTCCTGCGATACAACCACTTCCTGCGTGCAGACTACCAGATAACACTATCTATGCCCAGTCCCGGAGCTCTACCTGTCAGCAGAAAGGTGGAACTGTACTCTCCTCCCCGCCGATGGATTGGGAGGCTCTTGCGCGCATCCCTACTGCTTCCAGAGAACGTGATAACTGTGGCTTCTATGAAGATGGTGAAAGCTGGTGCGAGTATCAGGGACCTGTGGGGTTAGGTATGGATTATGTCGGTTCACGTCATGTGAAAAAATCCTGCCATGATGGTGAAATTCTGATCGAAGAATGCCGCGATTACCGTGAAGAGCTGTGTACACAGACCGATGACAGGCCCTATCAGGCTGTGTGTAGGGAGAACCGGTGGCAGGACTGTGCCCTTCAGAGTAATCAGGCTCAGTGCCTGAATACTGATCACCGTGACTGTTACTGGAACGATGGGCTCCTAGGTCAAGGGCATAAATCTTATGGGAAACAATATAATGACCTTCTCTGTCATCCTCAAGTGCCTCCTGGTTTTCGATTCTGGCAGAAAAACCCAAGTGCTGATGCTGTCTGTTCCATGGGAAACGAGCAGATGAATTGCGATGGCTTCAATTGCCCGCAGAACTGGGTAGATACCTCTGCCATATACTGTTCATCCTTGGGAGATTGCGGTAATTATAGAAATGTCAACAACGAGATTACCAATGAGGGATTTCTCACAGAAGCAGGACAAGGAATATCCGGACCTCGTGCGTATACCATGTTATCAGAAAGCGCTACCGATCAAACCTACCGACTTACTCTTCCGGTAGATGCTTTGCCTATGCAATCACATAGGTATACGTATACGAACCCCTATGCGAGCCCACAGAAGATCCTTGAGGCGCGTCATCAGTACATTGCGACCGCATCCGGATGGGATGAATGCGACATCTGCAAATGTGTTCTGGGGATCCCTGTACCTGGATGCCAGTTCAAAAAATACTTTCATGCCCGCAATATCTGCTCTCTCTGGGATGCTCCTGATTCCGGGGACTGCGGATCCTGTGGCGACAGGGGGTTCCCCTGCACGGAATACTGGTGCAGATCCCTCGGCAAGGACTGCACATTCTTTGAGAATGAAACCGGATATGGCATCTGTTCAGACACTGTAGCAACCCAGGAGCCTCTCAGGATTAGGAATGTTTCCCTGACAAAGAACGTACCTTTACTCAAGGATATTCTGATCTATGGCGGTAAGACCTATGTTGGTTATCGCGTCATGGAGCCACTCAAACCATATGACCTGGTAGGGCTCAATGTCACTCTCAATCATCCGGGTCGCTGCACTGTACGTGGCCTCGAGTTGGTCGGTATGGGAGAAAATATCATCTATTCTTCATCCAATATCATGTCAGAACATAACATCGCACTCTCACTCATTCCGCAAAGCAATATGGTCGAGGATGTAGTTGAGAACTTCGGCTTCTCGAATGTCGTGCAGGCTGCTATCCCTGATCAGGTGGATCGACGTTTCAACCAACTAGTGCAGATGCATCCAGATATAGAAGATCAGGTAAGTGGGCCTATCCATGACTGGGAAACTACACTCGCCCCAGAGTTGCGAGCGCAGATTGATGATATTGAAGCAATGATGCGTCAGCGGGCGATGGATATTGTCAGTAACATTGTCACCGTGCAATTGGATTGCGTGGACCAAAGTGGCTCCGAGACAGAAAGCGCAGTCATCCAGTATGAACTTCTGGAAGATACCTTTATGCCTGAGATGGTTAGATACAATGGCACACTCGGAGAGTTTAATCAATTCCAGATCGTGCTGAATGAGCCTGTGGAATGCAAATTTGATAGCACTGATGTGGCATGGGAGCAGATGAGATTCCATCTTGAGTGTCCATCTATGGGATATGGGTTACTGTCTTCAGAGATGACTTGTTATGGTGATGCCAGTGGTCTAGGTGACCAGTATCATGGTCCCGTCAATATCCGATGCCGCGACCAGCCGACTGTTTGGAAAAATTTCACGGTGCGCATTAATAAGACTAACCAGTTCTCACTTGATTCGCCTTTCCAGCCACGCTATCTCAAACTGACCAAGCCAAACATTATCATGATCAATAAGACCACGCTAGGACTCTCTCAACTGCCTGCTTTTAAAGTAAATACGTCCGCTGTGGATCTCAAACTGCGGTTTCCCAGCCGCAAAGAATGTGTTTTTAATGGGAGCATCCCTAATATGCCACATACGATATGGGATTGCGATTATTTCGGAAGCAGCTGGGGATGTGATGTGACCCTAATCAGCCAGCTTCCTAACCGCAATATCACTGAGTATCCTATACGCTGTCATGGCGTGGAAGATATGAATGAACAAATATTTACAATAGAAATCTAAAGAAAAAAATCATGCCTCAGCTTCTTCAGCATCAGCATCGTAGGACGGGATAGCTGTCTTGTTGATTATCATAATATCACCCATAGCCTTTACCAGCTGATGAGGAACAATGACACCTTTGGCGGATCCGAGCACCTTATTGAGAAAGGAATTCTTGGTCGCTTTGATGCGCCACCCGAAAACCTTGTTGGTCGCAAGTATCGCTTCCTCAACATCCCCGAAATAATCTCC
>CAZMDB010000109.1:0-4797 GCA_964565095.1 uncultured Methanosarcinales archaeon
TCTTACGGGACTTGGACACAGCCTCCTGGGTCGACGGCGCTGTGCATGGAGCTTTGGATCTGGATGCTGGGTTTGTGGAGGTTGATGATGCACCGTCATTGCGTCTCACAGATCATTCACTAGCGGCATGGATACAGATGACACGCCTTCCTTCAGTCAACGAGAACTTCATTCCTGTCGAACGTGGAGAAACCTTGGATGCTGGTAAGTTTCTTGATACCTGGAACTACGGCATTCATGTTACAGACCGGCGCGACATCAACATTTTCGGTCCAGCCATTGCATGCACGGTGGAAGGCAGTCTTTCCGGACATAATATGGTCCACTATTATCTCAGCTATCTCATAGATGATACGTACGTCGGTCGCAACGTGCATGTAGCATGTACATATGATGATGTGACCAAGGACTTCCGTATATACATTGACGGCACAGACGTGACCGCATCCTCTACGCTTTACCAACAAGGACCGGCTCCTCTTGATCCCGAGGTATCATCAATACCGGCTGGGTTCGAAATAGCTGCCCCAACTTCTGCGGATCTGTATTTCGGTACTGAATGTCAGAGAAGAGATGATTCCACTGATTGTACTTACCCAGGAGACGGCCTGAATCCGGCATTTCCGGGAGTTGTGGACGAAGTAAGCCTGTGGAACAGACCCATCTCTTCTGCAGAAGTCAACGAAATATACAACAGTGGAAATGGTAAGTATCTTTGTGAACCTGGTTGTGGGAATAATATTGAGGAAGCAGGGGAAGAATGCGATGATGGTCCTTCAGGAAGTCAATCATGTCGGGCAGATTGTACTCTCACGTATTGTGGCGATGACGTAGTGCAGAATCCCAACGGTGAAGGCTTCGGAGGAGCAACAGGAATAGGCGATGAGCAGTGCGATGATGGAGCTGACAACAATATAAGCAAGACATGCACAGAAACATGCACTCTGACCTATTGCGGAGATAATATGCGACAGGATCCTAATGGTGTGGGAGCGGGCGGTCCCGATAATGATGGTCGTGAAGAATGTGATGATGGTGCAAATGGAAACATGAGCGATACCTGTACAGATACATGTGAGTTGACCTCGTGTGGCGATGGTATTATCCAAGACCCGAACGGGATGGGACGTTCAGAAGAATGCGATGATGGAGGGCTGAATTCAAATACGACACCAGACGCCTGCCGCCTGGATTGTCGAGCGGCATTCTGTGGTGATAATGTCATAGACACTGGAGAATTCTGCGACAACGGTACCGCCAACACCGATTCGCCAGTGCTCCCGTACGACACTGATGGGAACGGAATATTTGTCAATTATTGTGACACCACATGTATGCCGAAGACAGTTGTCGGACCCTACTGCGGGGACGGGATTATAGATACGGATAACGGGGAAGAGTGTGATGATGCGAATCTCGATGATACTGACGGATGTGATCGTAATTGCAAAGTCACATCTGATGCATGCCACGATCCGGAATGCCTCAACGGTATTGTTGAGAATGGGGAACAGTGCGATGATGGCGATGGGAACACCACTGATTATTGCACGAGTTCATGTAGTTACAATGACTGTTTCCCCGATCCGCAAGGGCTTATAGGATACTGGAGATTTGAAGACGAAGATGCAAAAGAGGAGCATGATTACACAAGTATGAATAATGATGGCATCGTCCATGATAACACAAATCTTCTCTACACATTCGATGGCTGTGAAGATACAGTAGAAGATAAGAGTAGCACAGGGCTTGACGCCTCGACTTCACAAGTAGATGTGACTGGAGATTGTCTCTCGGGAAATTGCCTCAAGTTTGAAAAGGAAGATGGAGTTATGGTCATAGCAGATCATAGCAAGTTTCGTACAAACAATTTCACTGTTTCATTCTGGATAAATCCTGTCAATGATGGACGCCCGATCCAATTGCTTCTGGAAAGGCAGAACTCCTGGAACATCACCCTTGACAATGATGGGCGGATATCATTCAATATACGAAGAAATGTAGGATATCGAACCGTGCAGTCATCCATGGGTAGGATCGATTGGGGAGAGTGGAATCACGTTGCAGTCACCTATGATAAGACTACACGCAAGGCAGGGGTTTATGTTGAAGGAGAAGAGCGGTCAAATGTCATACCCAATGTGTTAGAGCCCGCATCTGCAGGCATGCTTTTTGGAGGATCTGCAGGCACACATTTCAATGGCAGCCTGGATGAGTTTGCGTTCTACGGCAGACAATTATCATATCAGGAGATTGATAGATTATGGCAAGAAGAAAAAGCGGTATTTGCAGATATTCAGTCTCAGCATGGACACAAAGCACGTTATTTCGATGGTCGGGATGATTGGGTGGATCTCCAGAATGTTGATCAGCAACTCAAGGGGGGATCAGAACTTTCAGTTTCATTATGGGCTCGCGTCTTAGATGCTTCATCTATGGATCAGGCACTCATTTCGCAACACGGCTCACGCAGAGGTTTCCTGCTGGGAGTGTATGATGATGCCAGTGTACGGACAGCTATCCGTACTGATAGAGGCAATTGGAAATACCTTGATCATGATGCAGGTTCCGGGTTCGATGTCACCGCATGGCACCATTACACTCTCACATGGAATGGCAGTGTACAGAAACTCTTTATTGATGGAACCTTGGTAGGCAGTATAGAGACCGCTGGAGTTTTCGATTCAGAAGACTTATCTGTAACTCCACGCAGGGCCAAACTGGCCCGCAACTACTGGGGCACGCCCACAGATACGTTCGTAGAGGCTGAACTCGACGAGCTTTCGATATGGGAACGCGCCTTGACTTCTGAGGAAGTAGGCAGGCTGGCAGGCGGGCTTTCCGCATGTGAGGTCAAGAACGGATCCCGCAGTATGCTTGAAAGAGGTACTGGCCGTCCCGAACTCACAGAGATGCAATGTAAAGTGGATGGTGTCTGGACCTCGTGCGACTCCATAGCATATTGCGAAGAGATAGAGAGTATGCGGGCTTTTTGTGAGGATCCTGACAATGATCTGATCGGGGTCGATTTCAAGATCAGAAATTTGCATGATGCACTATCGCAGGACGATGATTTCGGCTGGATTATGCATACCACACGGACCACCACACAGACCAGCGAGGGATGGTGGGTGCATGATGAGCCAGTGCGTATCTGCGAATCAGGACATGTGCAGATAAGCGCTGAGTGCCGGGATCAGGGACATGAATGCGGAGTACGCTGCGACCAGCAGCTCCCGAGTAATCAGCGTGACTGGAGCGTGCCTCTGGCCGACTACTTCATAGATTGTGACCAGGATTATCTGCCTGAAGCGTTCTGCCAGAATATCGATGATGTAAAAGAGATCGAGACCTCCTGCAGGACGAGACCCTTCAATAATGAATTGAGCTGCCACGTGCAACAGAATCCGTGCAGCCGGGATAATGCAGTGGGAGTCATTTCGATGCACCGCACAAGCAATGCGCATGCGCTCCTCTATAATGCCAGCCCATTGATGCAGCATGTCTGCTGTCAAGGAGATATTACGGCATACTCGACCCCCGTCATGTGCGGCGAGGCAGCGGTTCTGTCGTTGGCTTATCAGGAGAATTCCCACACCCAACAATATGATCCTCTTTCAGATTATCAGAATCATGTGTGCCTCACGTCCCTGGATCAGTCTACAGAGGTATATTGTAGGCAGGCCACCTCTTGTGAGGCTCATGAGGAGTGTGTCATTACGTACGCTAAGGATAATAACAGCCATGTTGCCGCGTGCAATTCAGTTGATGCATACCAGAACAGGATCTGCTGCCAGATCACAGACTGGTGCGGAGGAGCTGATATAAGCAGAAATGGATTGGTAGGCCTGGACGACGCAGGTAAGCTTATGACGAATCGTGGCAGACATTGTTCAGCTCAGGATATGTGGTGTGACAACACCGACATAGACCGCAACGGGATCGTAGATGATACTGATGCAGCAATCATAATGGCTCGCTGGGGTGAGAGATGCATATGAAGACCGCACAATATTTCCTTCTGTTCTTGTTGCTCGTCCCAATAACCGTGGCCATAGACCCAGCCGTCTCACCGACTGTCCAGATGGTCCCCCTCTCACCCGATAGTTCAGAAAACATCATATGTCAAGTGGACAAATATCTTGCGGATGCTGATGGGAATCCGGTCAATGACCCTTCGCATACGCTTCGCTTGTATGAACGGCGAAGTATTGATCAGGAATGGACCTTGTACGCCACTCAGTCATTCACCTCTGTCCACTCAAAGCCTTATACGCTTGCATTCCCTGCTTCTGCTACATCTCCTGGGGATCATATCAAATGTGAAGTGACAGCCATAGATAACGCCGTGGAAGTCCAGGGCGGGTCAGCTGGAGTCTTTGTCTACGATCCTGCGGATCATACCAATCCTTCACGATCGCATGTAGATGTATTTATCCCGTTCGGCAAGTACCGCCCCCAGATACAGGAAGTAAATGGTAATGTTACACCCGGTACTGGTCCCGTCATGGTTCCTAACGCGACCAGTATTCCTGTCGTGTACCGGGCAGATTGTGTTTTCGGTGAATGCGGCGACACCAATGTGACACTCTTCGATCTTGATCAGGTCATCCGTCCCTATACTGGTGCGGGCTATGGGTTCTGGACCTACTCTCCACCGATTCAGGATGCCCACACGCGTTACCCGCAGGGGGTCACCTCTCATGGTATCACGCGGTTCAGCGGCCGGTATGAACCCCCTCTTGCGCTTGATGGACTGTATGGGTGTCCTGAGTGCGGACCGATCAGCGTGGAAGT
>CAZMDB010000110.1:0-4755 GCA_964565095.1 uncultured Methanosarcinales archaeon
TTGAGCAAAGCTCCACAAGATCCAGAAATTTACGAGTAATTTCTAAGGACATGCAACCAAAATCTCGCAAGACATGCGTACGGCAGTCGCAAGTCACCACGCACGCGACTAGATCACAAAGTAATCGTTGCCCAAGCACGAAACTTCGCAGCACTATTTTCTCCAAAAAGAAGAGAGCTTGCGCTATCTTTCGCACGCTAAAGTGAAGTTATATCGAGAAAATCACAGAGGAGTTTTTGTTCAATTACATCAAGATATTTCTTGAATTGAACATATGTGTGCACATTTTTGTGCACAATCCATGAGATGCAAAAGCAGTCCTATCAAGAAAGAAAAATATCTGATAAGATAATGGCTGCTTTTGCTCTTGATCTCTGCCTCATCCTTGATGCGATAATTCGTCTCTATCTGTCATCGGCGCAGTCATAGCTTTTTTCTTGGTGCTATTTTCATCTAATGTATCTCTGCGACTTTCTTGATCTCCATGAAGTCGGTACCGCTCTTGCACCCTGGCGTGGATCCGACAAACAGGACCAAGTCAGTATCACCCAGATTGGTTTTTTTGAGCGTCGATTTGGAAGCCTTCTCCACCAACTTATCCGTGGTTTTGGCCTTTTTGATATAGTGGGGGTAGACTCCATATACCAGCGCAAGCTCGCGTACGACACGCTCAGAGAAAGTCTCGGCATAGATGGGCACCTTCCCGCGGAAGGTGCTGAGCAGACGGGCTGTGGCTCCGCTGCAGGTGACCGCAAATATCGCTCGGATATCAAGATCGGCGCATGCCTCAATCGCTGTGCGTGCAAAGAACTCATGGATCGGGTTGTTCCATTTCAGATTGCGGTTCTTCCGGAAGGCCTTTTTGCTGGGCTCTACCTTTTTGGCAACCTTGGACATCATCTGCACAGCTTTGATCGGGTATTTCCCGTACGCAGTCTCTCCGCTGAGCATCACTGCATCAGCTCCGTCCAGTATCGCATTAGCAACATCACTGACTTCGGCTCGGGTGGGTCGTGGATTCTCGATCATGCTTTCCAGCATCTGGGTGGCAACGATTACAGGTTTTGCCCACTGGATACTCCTGCGGATGATGTTCTTCTGTATTACTGGGATCTGTTCAGGGGACATCTCCACTGCAAGATCCCCCCGTGCGATCATTATTCCATAGACATGTGGCAGAATCTCATCAAGAGATTCATACCCCTCTGTGTTCTCTATTTTTGCGATAATCTTTGTCTTGCTGTGCTTCCTGTCCAGCCGTTTCTGTATTTCAAGGACATCCTTGGCTGACCGGACGAAAGAATGTGCGATGAAATCGATGTCATGTTCTATTGCAAAGCGGATGTATTCCTTGTCTTTTTCGGTCAGCGCTGCCAGGGAGAAGCGTGCATTGGGAACATTGACCCCTTTCCGGCTTTTGAGTAGGCCACCATCTATGATAGTGCAGAATACTTTTCCTTTGCGGATGGTGTCAACATGTAACTCGATATGACCATCATCGATAAGGATCGTAGCACCTTTCTCAACTTCTCTGGAGAACTCTGAGTGGTTCACTTTGATAGAATGCTGGTCAGAAAGTGTCTGTCCATATTCCAGCATAATCTTCTTTCCGCTTTCCAGAATCACATTATCTTCTGCAGATGTAGTGCGGATTTCAGGTCCCTTCGTGTCGATGAGGATGGAAAGTCTGTCTGAGACTTCGCGGATATTCCTGATGATTTTGAGAGTAGCCTCTGGCGTCTGGTGCGCGGTATTGAGGCGTATTACATTGACGCCATTCTCATAGAGCTGTTTGAGAAAGGCCTTGGAGCAGTTGAGATCTGATACGGTAGCTATGATTTTGGTCTGTTTATTCTTCATACGCTGCCTGCCACGTGAGGATTTTAAATAACTTGTGGAAAAGAAGGGGGTGTCTCGGAAAAGGTCTGAGAAAAAAGAGAGCAGACATTATGGAGAAGTGAAAAATTAAAAAATGGAAGGGAAGATTCCCTCCTCTATTCGGGGAATTCAGGGATATCCATCTGCATGTAGAATGGGGAGAACTGCTCCTCATAGTACGCGATGAACGGCATTCCCGCAATCTCGTCCAACTGGTCGTTGTTCAAGATGTCCGACTCATAGTCACCTAGTTCCCATTCGTCGCGTTCCCAGGCATATACGCGATTTCCGCGGATGTAACCTGCATGTTTCTCCTGGTCCATGCCGATGGAGAAGAAACCCTGCGAAAGATCGTATTGCATCTGAGGTAGGATGACGTAGAAATTCCATCCTTCCTCGAACTGGAAATCAAGATCCTCTATAGTCTCCTGAATCTCCTGAAGATCCAGTGTGAGACTGATCTCAACATCATCGTTTAGGTACACCCATACAGCGGTATATCCACGCTCCACGATGATATCCTCAACTACATCTTCATCAGCGAACAGATCATGATACATCTGGGTGTCAGCATCCCATACATAGGCACCGATCATGGATTCTGCGAACCCTTCTCCCCAAAACTCAATCCCGTGTCCGATAGGTACAAGATTCCAGCCTTCCTGGAGTGACATCTCTCTGGTGATGAGATCATCATCAGTGATGCACGCGCCATTAGAGCATCCGGTCGGACAGGTGTAGTCGACAGATTGTCGTCCGTTTTCGTCGCAATAAAACTCCCGTACTGTCTCTGAATCCAGACAGGAATCAGTGACTTCGCTTCCAGAGCCGCTATGCGCTCCGGTCTCCCACTCAGTGGTGGTTCCCTTGGTGAAGTAATCCATTGCATCAGAGTCGCTGCACGACAAGACTGTCAATCGCGTGTCGATAGCAGCCTTCATCTCTTGGAGCGTCGGCAGACCAGAGAACTTCTGACCATTGACAAAAACAGTCGGAGTCCCCACGACATTTCGTTCTTCGGCCTCTTCCATCTCTATATCAAGCTTGTCTTCAGCCAGAGAGGAACTCATGCAATCCTCGAAATCATCAGTATCGGTCACGCCAGCAAATGCGAGTGCCTCATCGTACACAGCACTTTCATTGAGGCGATACTGATTCTGGAATAGATACGCATAGAAGGCATCCGGAAGATCCAGATAGTCAGCACAGACAGCATTGAGTGCCGCCTCTTCCGCATTCGCATGGAACGGCAGCGGGAAATTGTTTATATCGAATGTCACCTGACTATCATCATAGGTTTCACGAAGTTCAGGATACACATTCAGGAACCACTGTGCCGAGAAAGGGCACTCGAAGTCCACAAACGCTGTCAGGACAACAGGTGTTTCCGGCTGGGACTGGGCAGGTGCACATACGCCGCTATGGCATCCATATTCACATGTGATAATTTCCTCTTCACGATAGTATACACCGGTCTCATCATCATACTCGCAGACGAATTCGTGCAGATCGTCTCCAGAGCAGAAATCCTGCGATGGAGCAAATTCTCCAACATCCATGGTATACCCACGCTGATGGATACTTGCGCCAAGATCGGTATCGATGCAGGAATCCTGTCCGCAGAAGGACTCAAGGTCTTCCTGTGCACAGTCTCCTGTTTCTATACCCATGTTGTCCTGGATGATAGCCAGGTCCTGGGTATCCACATCGTTGTCCCGATCCACATCAGGATATCCGCAGAAATCGGCAGGCAGATACTCTTTGATATTATTGTATGCATCCCAGATAGTAATGTCAGCACCATCTACAACGCCATCCGCATTCAGGTCTGCAACATTACATGCAACCACATCTGCATCAAAGACGCTTTGGAGAGAGTCTCCGGATACCTCATCATCATCCATGTAGATGACATCGATATCATACTGCTCATCTAGGAAATCTTCAACTTTTTCGACCGCATCTTCGAGCTCGTCAGCATCCGGTTCATTCTCTACATGTTCCCCGAGGACAATCACAACGTCACCGTCATAGATGGCGATAGTTACGTAATCATCAAGCATGCTCACGGGAAGCTCACTGAACAGGCGGGTGGCCCCTGAAGGAAGATCATATCCTTCATGCATGAGTGCTGTAGTGATATCAGAAGCAAGTTGAACATCATCAGCCGGGCTCACATCACTGACAGCTATCAGCAGATTATCGACCAGAACCCCATGGCTCTGTTGGACAACAACTTCCACTTGTGCGTCAAGTACGGGAATGTTGCTGATGAACATATTTTCAATATCTAACCTGATACCGCCAATCTCGATTTCATCGTTCTCGGAAGCTGTTCTGGTACTATCATCCACCCGGAGAATCACCTGCTGCTTCTTAGCATCAGCTGCGATAATCTCCATCTGATAGACTTCTCCATCGGAAAATACGTTCAGGGGTCGATTCAGCTCCAGTTCAAAATTGTCATCCACCTCATCAATGATGCTAAACTGTGCCGAACCATCGTATTCAGGTATAGAGGTAGTGAATATCTCCTCCGCATACAGTTCGAGTCCCCCGATACTTCTGTACGTGCCAGTTGCGAAGGAATCGCGATCACCATTGACAGAAAGCTCAATTAGTTCAGGATCGGTTGACACTCCAATCAGAGAGATGTCATAGACTTCGCTTCCGATACGCAGCGTCTTGTTATCCAGAAAACCGATGCTGAAGGATAGGGCGGTCTCTGTGCATGGGTTCAGGTACCAGTCACGGACCATATCAAGGTCAAGATTATCTACATTCCCATCTTGATTGATATCCGCTTGTCGGCACCAGTTGTTCGTGTCATCACAGTCAGTGCGATTACATTCTTGTCGTACAACAAGCAGATCCTGT
>CAZMDB010000111.1:0-4753 GCA_964565095.1 uncultured Methanosarcinales archaeon
TGTCAGGATATCGCGCTCCGAACTCGGCCTGAGCACCTGATTTGATAGCTTGATCAGGAGACATCTCTTCCATGTTGATCGGCATGTCTGCCTGGATGACGCGGTTGACTTCATCTTCGACCGCCTTCTTCTCCTCATCGGTCAAGGCCCGTCCGAAATTGAAATCGAAGCGCAGACGCTCCGGAGTGATATTTGAGCCTTTCTGACGGATATCCTCCGAGATAACTTTGCGCAATGCCTCATTGAGCAGGTGTGTTGCAGTGTGCAATTTCACTGTTGCTGAATCATCACCGGCAAGCCCGCCTTTGAATTTCTGATCGGCACCTTTCTTGCTTGCTTCCTTGTGCTTCTCATACGCCTTATCAAAGCCCTTCCTGTCCACAGTCATACCTTTTTCCGCGGCCAGTTCCTCGGTCATCTCCAGCGGAAACCCGAAACTCTGGAAAAGCAAAAACGCAATCTTGCCAGAGAGTTCTTTGCCGCCATGTTGCAGCATCTTTTCTGTGATGCGCTTGAATTCCTTAAGGCCGTTCTCTATCGTGCGGCGGAATTTCTCCTCTTCTGCCGTAAGCTCTTCGATGATGCGCTGCTCATTATCAGCAAGTTCAGTATACTCGTCCTTATACATGCCAATGATCAGCCGTGCAAGCGGAACGCAGGTGTCCTCAGTGACCCCAAGGGTATGGAAGATACGGATGGTCCTGCGGATGAAGCGACGAAGGATATAGCCCTGGTCTACATTGCCGGGAGTCACGCCCCGAGGATCCCCAAGGATGAAGACAGCCGCACGCATATGATCTGCGATTATGCGCATCTGGCGTGTATGGTCAGCATATTTTTCTCCTATCATCTCCTGGATTTTCTCGATGATCGGCCAGAACAGCTCGCTACGATAGTTGTCATCGTATCCCTGCAGGATAGCCGTTACACGTTCGACACCCATGCCGGTGTCAACATTTTTCTGCTGCAGTGGCTCATAGACACACTCAGCAATCTTGTTATACTGCATGAATACGTCGTTCCAGATCTCAACCCAGAGGTCATTGTCATCATTGAAGCTTTCAGGAACCTTGTCAGCAGGACCCGTCCAGTAGAACATCTCTGTGTCTGGTCCGCATGGCCCGGTCTGCCCTGCTGGACCCCACCAGTTGTTCTTCTTGGGGAGTTTGGCAATCCGAGCCTCAGGGATCCCGAGTCCTTTCCAGGTATCATATGCTTCCTGATCGAAAGGAGCATCATCATCACCTGCAAACACCGAGACTGCAATCCTATTCGGATCCAATCCCAACCAATCTTTGCTTGTCAGAAACTCATAGCTCCACTCGATTGCTTCTTTTTTGAAGTAATCACCCAGCGACCAGTTGCCCAGCATCTCGAAGAATGTATGATGGACAGCATCGCCAGTCTCGTCGATGTCACCAGTCCGCACGCATTTCTGTACATCTGTCAGGCGATTTCCGAGCGGGTGCTTCTGGCCCATAAGGAAAGGAACCAGCGGGTGCATGCCTGCGGTGGTGAATAGGACGGTCGGATCATTCTCTGGGATAAGTGATGCAGATGGGATGATGGAGTGATTCTTGGATCTGAAAAAATCAAGATATTTCTGCTTGAGTTGACTGGCTTTCATGGAATCAGATGAAAGAGAAGGGTCTTATATAGTTTACGGCACCTTACTCCAGGCTCTTGCGGACCAGTGCTGCAGCAAGGCGGGGGTAGTCATCTTTGTTGATTCTTCCTGTATCGATATCCATCTTTTGGGCTTGCTGTGCTGCTTTCTTCCCGAGAAAAGGATACAGCTCATCCCAGATGGCCTGCACTTCCCGGAAGAAGATATCCGCACCGACATCACCTATCCCCTTAAATTCTTTGAGAAGCTCTTTCTCCTTGTCAGGAATCCTCTGTGCAGCCTGGCGCAGGTTACGCAGATCACCAGCGTATCTGTCAAGCAGCATTCGGGCATTCTCACCCAGCATCCGGGAAGTTTTCTCATCGTAGCGGGCATAGCCATTCTGGTTCAGGATGGTCACTCGTTGGCGCCACGTGGCATCAGCCATTTTCTGCGGTGTCGTCAGTCCCTCTTTGAATAATGCACGTGCCGCGCGCACGGCATTCTCTGCCCTGATCCGTGCACTGAGCAGGATGGAAAGGACAAGAAGCTTGAAAAGCGGTGACGGAGTGTTTCTGAGCGTGAACCCGGCCTCTTCGGCATAGGTGGTGCCATATTGTTGCATAAGCTCTTTTTCGTCCATTCGATCACTCATGATTTCTTTTCATTAAAGTGTATCTGTTTGATTGTGTAACTTTGTAGTAGTGTATAATCATAACATTTATAAGCTAGTTGCATATTCGGTCACATAACAGCGTTATTGCGGTACTTTTTTAAGTATAGGAGTACTGTGGTTTCGTTTAAGGGGGATTTTCTAGCTGTATGCTGGAAAGTTATAGGAATATCAATGAGAGGCGCGCGCAGCACAGCTATTCTTTCCTTTCTTCTTGTCGGAGTGCTCTTATTATCTGGTTGTGTTAGCCCGACAGGCAATATTGCGCGCGACGTGAATGTGTCTGAGGCTGAACAGCAGAATCTGGATGATCTGGAGCAGTGGCTCTTGCAGCTCAATGAGACAGAAGATATTGTCACCCCGGTTATCAATGCAACGCCTGTCGAAAACAGAACTGCGAATGCGACAGACAATAAAACAGCTCCACGGGCAAATCTTCCACCAGTGAGTTTCGGATCGAGCACAAGCTCAAGTGGTTCAGGATCAAGCGGGTCGAGCAGTGGGGCGGGCAACGATCAGCAAATTGATCCTGAGAATGCGAATGATCAGAATCAACAAGAACCACTATCACGATGGTCGACCACTCTTCCGGGTCAAGAGAAACGGACACAGGAACGTCGTGAACAAAAAGAGTTCAGGATATTGGCCGACGAAGATGAGCTTCCCCTCTGTAACCGGACTCTCAATAATCTGACAGGATGCCAAATGAATCAGTCACTCACACTAAAGAAGGGTGTATATGATATTAGTGAGAGTGTAGATATCACTGCAGATAATGTGGTGCTTGATTGTAATGGGTCAACAGTGCTATCAAATCATGGTATCTCACTGATCCTAAACATCAATCATAGCAACGTTACAGTGAAGAACTGTATACTAAAGCCCTATTGGGCAGGGATATATACGAGAGCAGATCGTAACGCAACCCAAGAGGTCACAGGAATAGAGTTGATCAACAACACATTCATTCATAATGATGAGATGTGCAAGCCAGACGAATTCGGTCGGGGAAGATATTGCAATCAGGCAATCTATATCGAAAGAGTAAAGGATTCTACAATACAAGCAAATAGGCTGCTTAATCTTTCAGGGGTTACATTCGGTATCAAATTCTATAAGTCAAACAATGTACTCTTGACTGACAACTTTTTCCACGGGATGAAAGGAAACGATATTCAGATGTGGCATTCATATGAAAATCTGATAAGAAACAATACTTTTGTAAATGGATGGAGATATGCTCCTATAAATACGGTTAATGCAACTTTTAATACTTTTGAACTGAACACGTTTTATATGTCTCCATCAATCCTTGAAAAGAATTTCTCGGATAACACGACTTTCGATTATGGAGAATTCGAGTATGATTATGAGGATAATACTACATTGCTCTATAATATCACAGAGGTAATGGATAATAAAGACAATATAAGTGATTATCCGTTTGCTACATCTATTGCAATAGAATCAGGCTCCCACAATAATCTTATCAGATATAATCATATCTATGATATGGGGAGTATAGGCATACTGATAAGGGAATCCAATAATAATAATGTCACCTACAATTATGTGCATGACATTGTCAATGGACCTATGGATAACATTGATTACTGGTGGCCAAGATGCATGCAGGCTACACGTGCTGTCAATACATCTATTACGTACAATACATTTACCAAAGCCAAAGCGCAGGGCCTTTACCTTTATCAATCCAATGATACTGTTGTGCATTATAACAATATTCACCGTAATAACAAAGAGGCCCATTGGGACGAAGCAGATATCGTCATAGATAATGCACGAAGAATTGATTTTCGCTACAACAATATAGATACCGATGCGACATGTTACCCGTGGGTACGAGAAGAAATAGATGCATGTAGCAGGACAAATCTCACAATTGAAAAATCAGTGTCAAATAAAAACAGACTCTATATAGATGACTGGTATGGTGATGTAGGAGTCTGTTATCCTGTGAACCATAATGATTGGGACCGCGCGCAGACCTGTAGCCTCAAGGCAAGCCGAACAGAATGCCTCAATGAATACCTATGCGAATGGAATTATAATAAGGTAGCTGGTCCATTTGAGGCAGATGAACTTTTAGTGAAGGGGAAAGGGGCATTAGATGCAGAACATAACTGGTGGGGATCAACAGACACAACTGATTGGCCAACATACTTCTGGGAGAATGGAGAACAGACCGCTATTCCACGGAGGATCTATGACTTTGAGGATGATGTCTATAGAGGAAAAGTCTACTGGGGTACTTTCCTGACAGAGGCAGTCGACATCTACTGTGACCAGGATGCTGATGGCGACGGTTTCTTTTCTGAGTCAGATAAAACAATGATGCCACATCTGTCTTGCATTGGAAGGAAACCAGAAAGTGACCATCCATTCGACTGTGCCGACCAGGGAAGCGACTGCATCAATCCTACAACCGGACAGATGTACGAAGGAGACGCCCC
>CAZMDB010000112.1:0-4722 GCA_964565095.1 uncultured Methanosarcinales archaeon
TAGAGCAAAAACTCAAGCAGATTCAGAAGAAGAGCATCCCTGTCACCCTAGTACTGCCATGGCTGGGACCTACTCTTTTCTCAGAGCACATACGCACGATCAAGAACATCACGCAGCACCACGCACTAGATGAAGTCGTAGTCAATGACTGGGGGGTTATGGAAGAGCTTTCCACCTGCAACTCACGGCTGATTATCGGACGCCTCCTCAATACACAGAAAAAAGATACACGCATCACACATGAAAAAACCGTCCATCCACCCTACCTGCCTGCATCACTGCACGGACGTTGGCAAATGTACAGCATTATCGCCTACGAGACAGATTGCCTACAAGACTTCACAGAAGCACCCCTTGAAGGGCATCTGCATTACCCATACAGCTATCTGACTGCGGCACGAAAATGCTTGCCGGCAAATACGAACAGCCTACGACAGAAAGTAGCAGTCAACCAGATATGTGACAGATCCTGCCTATCAGAAACCTTCAGACTTGAGCACTCTGCATTTCCTGATGGCCTCTTGCTCAAAGGTGCTGCCATCTTCCACAAGAGCAAGTCTCGTCCTAGCGGAAATTTGCTCCAGAAGCACGGCATCACCCGCCTCATCAATCATCCTGAGATGACCCTGTAGAAAAAAGGATATCTGAGTACTCTTGTGGATGCGCACGAGGATCCAGCGCCAGCATATCACCTTCTGCCCAGAACGAGGCGAAACGGCAACCACCTTTGCAACGATCAGCATATACGCAATCCTTGCATGCATCAGGAAGCTCAGAAAGAGTACGGATGTTCTTGATCTCAGGAGAATTCCACAGCAACAGCAGATTATCTTTGCCTACCTCACCGATCGCATCAGGAAAAGAGTAGCACAGCTTGATATGCCCTTCAGGATCTATGACCAGGTTATCATGCATGCCGCACTGGATTCCCTCATGCAACTCTGCAAACTTCTCCGGTTCCGCACTGCAGAACGGGATTGCCTGTGCAAGATGCACCTCATGTCCTTGCTGCCTGAGATTCCATAGGCTGCGCACTGCCGCACCTATTTGGTTGCGATCAGGACCAGGCGCCTGATCAGAAGGCACAGGGAAAGCAAAAAAATGGAAGTCGCTCAAAGCACCTCCTTTCTGCACAAACCAAGGTATGTGAGAGATATTCCCGGTAGTCAGCACCGTGTTCGACACTAAAAACACACCACACTTGCGTATCCTGATGATTCCCTCTTCTTTCTTACGGATCATATTGGAGGGGGAGCCGGGATAATAGTCATGATAGGATATGACCGCCTCATCCACACACGAGAATATCGCATCAAACCGTTCTTCGGCCATATCTGCGGCAAGCACGGCATTGGTGTTCATCTTCACATACAACCCCTTCGCATATGCATGAGTTACTGCATGGGAAATGTACGGATATAAAAGAGGCTCTCCTCCACTGAAACGTATCACTGGTATCCCTGATTTTGCCACATCATCAATGACCCTGCAAAGCAGATCGATAGGAAAATGCACATCGGGCCGCCCCCCACGTGCAAATGAATTCCTGTTGTAACAGAACGCACAATCGAGATTACAGCGGCAGTCACTTCGATCTTGATCTCCCGCGGCAAATCCATCCGATATGCGCGCTGTATCCTTGACCGCAGGCGGCGACGGCGGACAAAACGCTCTCTACGAGAATTGATATCTGCTGCCATGCAAAAAGACATCGTACTGCTTCCTTAAAAAGTGCTCTCCTCTAGCCCATTTTAATAACTAGCGTGATTATAATGATATTTCACGCAATGGGTGTGCGTGGATACCACAGAATTTGCTCCATCCCAAAGGCCACCTTCAGTATCATATGGATTGACCTCAAGGGGACCATCCACTTTATTGTAATGGGTAACTGTTCCTCCGTTATGCGAAATCGGCGGATCTTTAGGAGCGTTTACGCCATTACAGTTCCCCCTCCGTGTTGCTGATGCCAATGAAGCAAGCGCCACTGTCACCCCTGCAGCAACCACTGCTTGTTTGGTTATTGAACCATCCTCTTCAGAAAGGAACGCGGAAATTTTCTTTTTCACATCAGGCAGTTTGAACGACATATCCGTTTTCTCTATCATTTCTCTTATAAATATTTCGCAATAATCAGCGCCCTATTCCACAACACTTTAATCCCACTGCAGATTTCTTCCACCCATGCCAGCAATGATCAAGGAGATGTCGCGTCACCTTGCCAGCTTCAGGAAGCTCAACACCCTAAGGACCCTGCGGCAGTTCGGGACGACTGATTTCATATACCAGTACCCTCCTTCACCGACCCTGGGTAGAATCGGACCTGATTGGCAACCAAAACACCTTCCCTCCCGTATGGCTCTCTATGTACATATCCCCTTCTGTCCCGGAAGATGCACCTTCTGCCATTATTACCGCATCTCTGATCCTGACCAGCAGAGAGTAGAAAGATATCTTGAATTGCTGGCACAAGAGTTGCAGCTATGGGAAAATCTCGCCCAACAGCAACGCTCCTCGCTGCGAACTATCTCACTTACTTCACTCTATATTGGCGGGGGCACCCCTACATTCCTCTCTATCAAACAGCTAAAAAAACTCTTTCAAATCATCAGGAACCACTTCAATATCGACAACCTGGAGGTATGTGTTGAATCCACGCCCGATACTATCACAAAAGAAAAACTGAAATGCCTTGAAGCCTGTGGTACAAATCGCATCAGCATAGGTATACAGACTTTTTCTGACTCCACCCTCCAGCAGATGCACCGCTGCCATGATGCGAAGACAGCAAAAGAGGCCATCATGCTGTCTAAAAAATTCATGGCTGTAAATGCCGATATGCTCTATGGATTCCCCGGCCACTCCTTCACCGACTGGTATTCTGACCTACAACAGATCCACGCACTCGGCCCCGATTTCATCACCACATTCCGTACACGGATCAAGGGACAAACACCTTTGGCAGAATGTATCCCTCCAGCACACAGATATACGCATCAACAACTCCTTTTCATGCAGTTCCTTGCCGATAAGATACTGACTGATTATACCCCCCTGTACAATAACCAATATGCAAAAGAGAAGACTGACAAGTTCATCTTCCAGGAGACAAAATGGCAGGAAGAACCATTCCTCGGCCTTGGACCTTCTGCATACTCCTACCTCGATAACCTTGTGTACAACAACAAGATCAGCCTTGCAGATTACGAAAAAGACCTCAAGAACAACAGACTGCCGATAGGATCCGGCATGCTTCTGAGTCTGCAAGAACAATATCATCGCTACATGGTGCTCGGAATCAAGAGCGCAAATGGCATCAATCTCCCGCGAACTGCTCAATGTTTTGGAATCGACCCCTCAGAAAAACACGCACCAATTATCAAGATCCTCAGCAGCAGTGGACTCATTGAATTCCAGAATGACCTCATGAAGCTATCTTCCAAAGGCAGATTGTTCGCAAACGAGATTGCAGCACTTTTTTTCAGCCAGGAAACTGCCACCCGTATGCAACGTGCCGAGGAGATGGATATCGAATCGCTCTCGATCAGGAAAAACTGGGAAGAATGAGACAAAATAACACCCCTTGGCATTACTACATCCTCAGCGACTCAACCATGTCTTCATGATGATGGCATCATCGCCATCCTCGATCAGCTTCCCGAATATCCAATCGAACATGCCTTTCAGGATACGACAGCGCATTGTATGATGACATCGCGGCTGCATCGAACCGTACTCCGCATAAGTGCATACCGGACACAGCCCGCAATAAGGCTTGTACGCGCAGGCATCGCACAGGGAACAATCCTGGACAGAGGACAAGATCAGCGCCTTTGACTGCGGATCATTGACTATGTCCGCGTAGGTGTCCGAATGCACATCGCCCAGACAAAATGTCTCATCGCCGACCATCCGTCCTTCATCGCAGGAATACACCTTCCCATCCCAACCATACACAACTTGCGAGACCAGCGCCCCGCAGGGTGACTGGAGATCGGTGAATCCTACCGGGTCCTCTCCTAATATCTTCTTGAGAAGGATCACCGCCCAACGCTCAGAGATTGTGGCACCATCACTATTCAAGTCAAGGATATGTCGCATAGCTTTCTTCCAGAAATTCAGAAATTCCTCTGCATCATACCCCACAACCTCCCAGTCCCGGGCTGCAGCGCCAAGACGGTTGAGGAAACGCAGATGGACTTGTGTAAACCCGAGCCTGACATATTCATCCACTACCTGGACGGCATAATCCAGAGAGTGACGTGTGACTGTTGCCAGCGCACCGACGCGTCGCGCGATTCCCGCCTCCTTGTACGCCGTATTGATCTGCTCCATATGTTTGACGACCACACTATGAGGATCATGCATAGTCGTACCAAGAGCCTTCCTGTTCATATTATGCAATTCTTTGGGCCCATCCAGCGAAGTGCATACATCCATATCATGCTTGATACAGAAATGAGTCATCTCATCTTTCCAGTGCAGAAGATTGGTCACAATCACAAAATCGACCGTCTTGTGGGAAAGCAGTGGAGATGTGACCATCTCCCGTATCCGCGGGAAAGCCAAGGTAGGCTCACCACCTTGGAACTCTACAGATACACGTTGTGCAGGGGCTGCGGCTATCATGGACCACACCTTCTGCGCTGTCTTCTGCTTCATCATGCAGGCAGAAGCATCAGCAGCTGGCATGGCGGAAGCCGTACACGACACGCAACGCAT
>CAZMDB010000113.1:0-4692 GCA_964565095.1 uncultured Methanosarcinales archaeon
CACATCCCTGCCTGCCGCCGCGCGAAGTATTCCGAGCGAACGGGTATACTGCGCCCCAGGACGTAGCGCAGGATATAGGCGAGGGACGGTCTCGATATTATGATTGAAGACATGAACGCCTGCAGCAATCACTTTTCCGGCTGCCGCAGTATCTCCGCCAAAATCTGACACCAACACCTCTACCTTCATGTCTTGCCTCCGGGTACGAATGCTCTGCACAGCACGCACGAAAAGTGATGCTCCCCCATCAGCAAGATCGTCACGTGTCACACATGTCAGCACCACATGCGACAAGGTCGAAGCGCATACGACATCCACGATCCGGTCCACTTCCTGCTCGCATTCCTTCAACGAGAGAGGGGTGCCATGTGTTACATTGCAGTATCGGCAAGAACGTGTGCAGTTCCTGCCAAGAAGCATGAAACTGGCTACCCCTCGCGAGAAACATTCATATCTATTGGGACAGTTTGCCTCCACACAGACCGTGGCGACATTTTCCAGCTTTTTTCGCTGTTCCAGAAAGTCCTGCCTACAGTAAGGCTTCGGCTTGATCCAAGACGGCATATGCGGATCCACAGATCTATTCCTCAAAAAACTGGTCAAATGCCTGCAGCGCTTCCTTCCCATGCATCAATGCCGGTCCGCCCCCCATGAGCGTGGCTACCCATATGGTCTCTGAAAGCTCCTCTCGCGTCATCCCGAGATCCATGGCAGCCTTGACATGCAGCGCAATACAGTGGGCACAGGGCGCAACCAAAGCCAGGGCAATGGCCATCAATTCCTTGGTCTTCTTATCAAGTACACCTTCCATGATATCTCCATGCATGACCCGGAACGCTTTCAGCTTGTCAGCATCCAGCTTCCCCATATCCTGGAAGTACTCCCCGGTCTCCTGATTCATCTTTGCATAGTCCACTGTCAACTACCTCTTCAACCGTACAAGCCAGATCTCTGCATCATCCTTGAGCAGATCAGGATCATCCTCTATATCATGATTCAATGCTTCGACGGCACCACTAATCGGGCTTTTCAATTCAAAAGTCCCTTTCATCACTTCCGCGGTAACAAGAGTCTGCCCCTCCTCGACCTCATCACCCTCTTCGACAGCATATTCGAGAAAGATGACACTTTCTATCATCTTCTTAGAATCATCTGACTCTGCATTGAAGCCGACATCTGCCAGTCCATCATTCTCATCTACATAACTTGTCTCGTTACGCACCTTGCCCATTATTGATCACCCTATCCGAACGCCAAAAGACTCGGATTGACCAGCATGATCAATCCGGTAATAAGCATGAACACACCTGCAACAAACTTAAGGATCCGTCCCTGGTTCTCCGTGATGCGATCGGATTTGAATGTGAAAATGAAATTGAACAGTATGGCAAACAGCGGAATCACATAGATGAGACCATAGACAGCTGTCCATGCCACATGCCCTGCAGCCACCTGTGGCCCGTAACTATTGAACAAGGAACTCAGATACACCACCGGCAATATGGCCGTACATCCTAGTTCTACCACATTGACACCGATAGCCAGAAGGATTGTGGCCCCTATGCCCCATGCCAATGTCCGCGCACTGTGGTCAGACAGCTTCTTGACAATACTGCGCGCCTTGCGCGTGATCTTCCCCTTCTCTTTCTCAGACATGCTCAATGACACGCCTTTGCCAAAGAACAGGTAATCCTTGAGATTGACGACACCGGCCCCAAATATCACCAGACCGAGGATACGCAGGATAAGCTGCCCATAACGCTCGATGAAGAAAGATCCGACAAACATCATTATCATGATGAACAGAAAGTACATGACGGCGCTCGTGATGATGAAGATAATTCCGACCAGTGCCATGTCCGATTTGCGCTTGGTGTATGTCAACAATGAAAGGAGGATGAATAGCACGGTGAAGGCGCATGGGTTGAAGCCATCGGCCAGAGCGACAATCACTACGAATAGTGGGAAAGGAAGTTTCTGTGCAAAAGATGCGACCAGCGACTCCGGGACTGCAAGAATGAACAGGAATATGCTCAAAATGACTGCCGTGACCAATCCTGAAATCCAATAACGCCTCTTCTGTGCATCCTGCTGCAGAGTCTTACGGAACAACAGATACGTCGGCAGATACAGCAGAATTATCAAAAAAGGCCAGAGATAGGAAAGACCACCGAAAGACTCATGTGTCTCACCCTCTGGACATACGTCACCTGACCCAGCAGAAGTGCTATTCTCCTTGCAGGTCACAAGCTCAGTGATAGCCCGCTGTATCTGATTGCGGTATCCGATATGCGCCTTGTGAGGCGGAGAATACACGAACTCACCTTCCCCCGGATCAAAACCGATAAAAACCTTTTCTCCGATGAACGTACGGGGCACTCCTTGGGTGCTGCTGTTGTACTCCTCAGCGAAGCGCTCCAGTAACGCCCTTTCAAACGTATGCTCCTTCTTGCTCACCTCGAAATAGTTGAACTCGATCTGCGGATACTCGTCCTTGATGCTGTCCAGATATTCTATCTCCTCATGACAATGCGCACATGTATAGGAATAGAACAGATTGACATCAAGATCATACTCAGACATATTAATCTGCGCATCCTGCGCCCTGACAGGAGCCAGCCATAGCAGCAGCAATAATCCTAATAATAGTAGTCGCATACGCATCTCAATACCTCCACCAACCTCGTTTATATGCATTTCCCTACAGATACAGTGATATATAAATTTTATGCATCCTTATGCAAAACTCAGAGACCGCCAATCAGCCTGACAACACCCTCCACGACGAAAAGCTTTTAAAAGAACATCAATGAACCCATTCCTACGGCCCTGTAGCTTAGTCTGGTTTGAGCGCTGGTCTTATATGACGCGGACGGCAATGCCGTGCGTGCGCGGAGACAGCCAGTGGTCACGGGTTCAAATCCCGTCAGGGCCATACTTCTCCCACGATAGGGAAAAAATTACCCTGCTAGGTATCCCGGCCAAAACACAATTAAATTATAAGAATATATGAATGTCTATGTCGAGTACGCGAGAAACCAAAGACACAACAGATTTTTCTGACCTACATGCGCTCTTTATCAACTGTACACTCAAGAAATCGCCGGAAATTTCCCATACTGATGGACTAATACAAGTATCTAAGTCAATTATGGAGAAGAACAATGTGCACGTAGAGGAAATTCGCGCAGTCGATTTTGACATCGCTGCAGGTGTATGGCCTGATATGACGAAGAAAGGATGGGATACAGATGATTGGCCTAAGACTTTTCAGAAAGTGATGGCTGCCGACATCTTAGTGCTGGGTTCACCTATCTGGTTAGGTGAGAAATCATCTGTATGTCAAAGAGTTATTGAGCGATTGTATAGTCAGTCCGGAGACTTGAATGAATATGGTCAGTATGCATATTATGGAAAGGTAGGTGGATGTATCATAACCGGAAACGAAGACGGGATAAAGCATTGCGCGATGGGAATACTATACTCCCTCCAGCACTTGGGCTATACGATACCTCCGCAAGCAGATGCTGGTTGGGTTGGAGAAGCTGGCCCAGGACCATCTTATAGAGATGAAGGATCTGGTGGCCCCCAAAATGACTTCACACAACGCAACACAACGTTTATGACGTGGAACCTGATGCACTTGGCTAAGATGCTGAAGGATAATAAGGGTATACCTGCGCAGGGAAACCAGAGGGATAAATGGGATGCCGGATGCAGATTTGACCATCCGAATCCTGAACATCGGTGACTTTCCATCTCTAACCCGACTAAACTTTTCCTTTTCACGAGGATGAGATGCATCGCAGCCACAGTGGCATCTATGACTTCCGAATTATCAAGATGCAACCATTGACAAATACCGTGGATTCTTCATGAGAAGACCCATGTTGCCTGCCTCTATGCCAGCATATCGGGAGACAAGAAATGTCGTGGGCAGGAAGCCATATCCAAAGACACAACGTTTAAATATCCTGACACTCTCGAAGGGTTTGTGATGCCTAATGCTGAAACTAAATGATGAATCTTTCAAACTGAATGTCGAGGAGAATCAAGGGATAGTCGTCGTCGATTTCGCAGCGGAATGGTGCGGACCCTGCAAGATGTTCGCGCCAGTGTTCGAGGAAGTCTCAGAAGGCTTCAAGGATGTCCTTTTTGCCAAAGTGGACGTGGATGACGCGCCTAAGACAGCAGAGAAATTCGGAGTGCAATCAGTCCCGACCATACTGTTCTTCAAGGATGGTATAGAAGTGGACCGGTTCACAGGCGTACTGCCCAAAGAGGACTTCGTCAACAAGGTACAGCAACAGATCCAGTAAAGACAGTGATAGATATGAAGACACCATTGATACTAGTCAATTTCAAGACCTACGAGACCGGCACCGGAGACCATGCGCTCAGGATAGCAAAACTATGCGAGGAAGTTGCCAACGAGACTGGCGTCTCTATCGCGATAGCGGTGCAGCCCACCGACCTGCGGATGATTGCAGAAGCAGTCCAGATTCCTGTGTTCGCACAGCATGTCGATGGCATTTCCTTCGGCTCCAATACCGGACACATCCTGCCGCACGCCATCAAGCAAGCCGGTGCAAGCGGCACGCTCCTGAACCACTCTGAGGACCGGTACAGCGATGAAAATCTTACTGCCGCGATGAAGGCATGCAAAGACAATGGCATCTTTGTGATCGCATG
>CAZMDB010000114.1:0-4491 GCA_964565095.1 uncultured Methanosarcinales archaeon
CTTCCTCCTGTGTGTCATTGTTTTCAACGCTGCTTTGATTCTCCGCCAGGACAGATGGTGTGACCATCATGAGTCCTAGTAGCAGGAGCAGTGCTGCAGTCAGCATTCGTTTCATAGGTAATTCCCCCTCGATACGATTTTTCATCATTTTCTATCAAATAAGTCATTCCATTCCTGGTGCTGCAGGCGCAGGCACTTCACTTTCGCTGCGTCCGCTCGCTCGAAGGGCGGAAAGGAGTGTGTTGTTCATAGTAGTCTCTTCTTCGGGGTCAGGGATCTCGTTGTTCCCGTTGTCGTCGGAAGGAGAGTCTCCAGATATTGAGCTGTCATCATTGTTATCATCATTATCAGATCCGGATGAACCTCCGCTCGATCGCGATCCCCCAGAACCAGAGGACCGGTGCGAACGGTACCATGATTCTACTGATTCAGCTTCCTGATGTTGTTCAGGAGCCGTAGAATTATTCTCAGAGGTGTCATTTCCAGTACCCGTCTCCCCCACAATAACCACACTTCCTGCTGGCAGTGTGCCTGCTGGTATCTCTGGTGTTGGCTCAGGAGAGACATCCTTCACGATATTGCCCCCTATGGGTAAGGTGCAGGCAGAAAGACCGATTATTACTAAGAGCAGGAGCCCTATTCCCAGTGCATAATATCGCCGCGTGTGCATTTTGTAACCATATAGTAGTAATTATATTTAAAGGTGCCGTTTCTGCTTTTTTCCCACAATTCAAACTCTTCCATTTTTGGCTTCAGGGATTTGATCTGGCCATTCAGCGCATCGTTTTATATAAATGCGCATATTCGGTGCTATGGTCCTGTAATATATAAAGGTATTAATGAGTGCAGAAAGAGTTGAAGGTAAAAAATGACTACTCAAGAAGAAGGCTGTTGATCTCATCGACAATCTTGTCGATATCTGCATCGCTCATGCCATGGACCTTGCATCCTTCCTCCAGAGACTCTCCGGATCGGGCGATGCAGCCGACACAGTGCATCCCGTGTTCCATCATCACTCGTGCAGAGTCTGGACATTTGTCGAGCACTTCACTAATTTTCATATCTTTGGTTATCATGATTTCTCACCAGATTAGTGTACTTTGAGTATCTTACGTAACGCTGTGGAAAATATCATTATGAAAATGATATAACCCATTAGCCATCCGACGCGGAATCCGAAAACCTCAAAGAGGACTGTCTTCTCATTGCCGATTACCAGCTCTTCGAAGACAGGATTATCCGGTTCAACCCTTGGGTCAGCATATCGTTGATCTTCAGTGATGACGAGATCCTGTGTGGCAACCTGATCATCGTGCGTATACGTCAGTACGTATTCTCCAGGATCACCTTCCAGGATCCAGATGGATTTTCCTTCTTTGATGGACTGTACCTGAGGGCTTTCGAATCGTATTCCCTCAGGTTGAGTGGACAGCGAGATGTTCCCGGTGGCATCGTCGGCAACAAGGGCGCTGACCTCGAAAGCTTCCCCGGGCATGACAGGCTGGAAAGCGATATTGGCATTCAACCACCCGAAAATGAGTATGATAGGCAAGAAGGTGATGAAAGTCGGCTTGAAAGACTGCATCATGTACTGCATCTGCTTATCCATAGCCTGCTTCTGGATCTTGAGCATCTTGTCAGGGTCATCCTTGAACTTCTTCATCTTCTCCCTGGATTTCTGCATCTCCTCACGCAGACTCTTCATGACGTGCTGGTCCGTCACCAGCTTGTACACGATTGTGGTGAGTAGTGCGATAGCTGCAGCAATAATAAGAACACTCACTACAGGCGGCACCATCAGGAGCGGCCGCATTATCGGATCGAATATTGCACTTAAAATTCCAGCCATCTGCATTCCCTATCGGAAAAGGATGTGCTACCCTTTATTAAGGTATTGCAATTTGACAGTATCTTCGGATTGCCATGTTTGGAACAAAGCCAGAAAATCCGTGCCAGGTATAACAGAAATCGCAGATTCCTAGCAACCAGGCAATCCTTGGAATGTCCGAGTGCCATTGAGATTCCCGGCAATAATCTTCTGCTATCAATCTGCAGTCACATTGGTTCATCTCTCAGTGACAAAAATGCGGCATTCATTTATACTACCTCAATCTCCCACAAGGCTCATGCAGCTTAGTAAATACATGCAAAACCCCCTCCGGGATATTGAGTGCGGCCCGCGTTCACTTGCGCACGCAGCGTTTGCTTTTGCGCGATATCTCTGTGATACTCCCCACGCGATAATGATCTCGGGAAAGAGTAGTTTTCTGGTGAGCCGGATCCTGGAAGAGACGCAAATGTTGCGATCCGAAAATGTCTTTTTCGATTTGGGCGTCAGAGGCAATGTGCAACTGTACAAGTACGCTCCTGATTATACGCCTACATTGCAAGAGCGTGCTGATGCACTCCAAGAACATATTCGTCATGTGCTGGGTACCGGTTTGCCGGCGATATATCTTGATGACCATGCGCACACCGGAGGAAAAATCCAAGATATTCATGATCTGTTTGGCTATATGGGACATCACGAAATCAAATTTGGTGTATTGGCGACTCATAGGCGCGTGAGATTGCCCTCTCAAACACTAGTGGGAGTCTACTGTGGGATGGCAGAGACACTTGTCCGACGAATACATCATCGTATTTGGGAAAACGGCCAAAGCCCAGACAGCCCGGAAGTCAGCTCATTGACCGAGGCAGTCTATGAACAAATCCGTCGTGCTACGAGTCAACCGTTCCATCGACTGTTCTATCATGATAATCAGGATGCTCATCTTATAAGAGAAGGTGCATGAAAGCATTAGGTCTCAAGGAAGGCCGAAGGACAGTAGAGATTTCTCTTTACAGTCATAATTTCAGAACAGGATATTCAAAGATAGGGAGGAGGTCCGTGCACGTAATCAGGCCTTTCTGTGCAGGAGGCAAGAAGCAACTCAGATTCATGGCGACATTGCGACATCTGGCGGTCCCACGCCCCCCCTGCGTAGACCGGTCCATCCGCATCAGTAGGAGTGGGCTCCAGCTCGATATCGCGAATCTCGAGCGGGTCGATGAGATGTGTTTTGACAGCAGCATAGATGTTTTTAAGGCTGCACAGCCACCGGTCCTGCTCATTTGACAGGAGGCCGCCAGTAGACGGCATGTGACTGCCTATATGCAGCTGCCCGTCAGAACCAGTATACCCTTGGTAGACCTGGAATCCGGGTGTTACACTCGGGATGGTTATCTGACCTGCGTGGGCAGCCTTGGCAAGAGTCTGGATCTGGTTATCAAGCGATTGAGTTCCATGATACACTGGAGGCTGGCCTTTCCTTATTGTGAATCCGAAGCGATCCCTACATGAAAGCTCATGGTCTGTCGGGGCGGTAATATCCCAGAGAATATCATGATCGCCGTACTGCAGTCCCTGACTATTCAATAACTTCCGCTGTTCCAGGGGCAGATCACTAAATCGCACCCGTTCTCCGAGAGTGTCATTGAACACGTATGCCCATTGCGAAGTCTGTGCAAGATGTTCGATGTCCAACGGCAAGGACCGTACACCGGCCTTGTCCATCATATAGAGCATTTCCTTTGAACTAGCAAAAAAGGTGCCGATATTGCTCGGAAGTGCTGACCAAAGTCCTTTCCAACGCGGTTGCGTGTCTGGTTGGAAGCTGGAAGCATCTGCTACATCCTGGATATGTGTATAATTGAAGCGAGGGCGATTCTCGAATGCCATCTCCAGACCATATGCATGCGCATTCTCCTGTAAGGCGCATGCCCAGCTGACCTGAGCATCCACAGCTTCCAAATATCGTTGGGCGTCTACGGCAGAGCACAATCGTTCTTGAGGACTTCTGCCAGGATGCGTGCTGACAGCATTGCCGAACTTACTCTGGACCACGGTATTCACTTGCTCTGGGAACACGGATCTCATCTCCCACACGAACTGCATGACAGGCAGGTAGGCCGCGGCACGATCAGTAGAACGGCATCCACCCATATCCACGGAAAAATACATAGTAGGGTTCTCTTTTAGGGCACTGAAGATAGCTCTCTTTGTCGGAATGCTGATGTCTCCTTTGAGAATCATGCTAGGATGAAAGCCAGCTGCGACCCGTGATTCTAGCTGTCTGCTGCCAAGCGTGTCGTTGACTGCACAAGGGGTATGGAAGCGATATGGGTCCTGCATGTGCTATAGGAAATGAGGGATCGGTTATAAGTATTGCGATTTTACTCACTAGCAAGTACTGACTTGTATAACGTTTACAGAAACTCACCAACAGAGGAACTCATTGGTTGAAAAATTTCCTGATGGATACTATCACGTACTCAATCTGCTCTTGTGTCATCTCGGGGAACACTGGCAGACTCAATATCTTCTGGCTGATATCTTCAGCCACAGATAATTCGTATTCTGCATCAAGATAGGAGAAAGATTCTTGGAGATGCAGAGGAACAGGGTAATAGATGCCACAGGAAATTTCATTTGCTTTAAGGTAACGTTGC
>CAZMDB010000115.1:0-4487 GCA_964565095.1 uncultured Methanosarcinales archaeon
GGGAAAATAGAACGGCCAAGGACCTCACAGCAAGCGTCCTGCGTATCTTTGGACGTCAATGCAATAGTGTCATCATATACATCCTGCTGCCTGCAGCTATCATTTCGCTCTCTGTCGGCGATATCTATGGGTCCTATGTAATTGTTGGTATTGTAGGTTTCTTCTTCCTACTAAGTTTTTTTGAAGAATACAAAGCTACACGGGACATGGAATCACTGAAAAAATTAACTCCCCATAGGACTCGGGTTATCAGGAATGGTGAGGAACGTATCATCGATGCACGGATGATAGTTCCAGGAGATATACTGCACCTCAATCGAGGGGATATCGTGCCTGCTGATGCTCGAATAGTGACCTGCACAGACCTCAAAGTCGATGAATCTGCGCTCACCGGAGAAAGCGTGCCGGTTACGAAGTCAGAAAAAATAATTGTTGATAGCGTCACTCTTGCAGATCGGATCAATATGGTATTTGCTGGCACGATGATTACCAATGGCCATGCCAAGGTTATCATAGTAGAGACTGGGGTGACTACTGAATTGGGAAAGATCGCTTCCCTCGTGGAGAACGCCAAGGAAGAGAAATCCCCGTTGCAGAAAAAACTCGACGTCCTCAGTTCGCGCTTCGGGCTGATCGTCGTGTCTGTCTGTGTTCTCATATTTGTCATCGGACTGCTCCGGAGCGGCGGCGCAGGCTTGGATGCATTGCTGGTATTGGCCATTGCAGTCGCTGTTGCAGGGATCCCGGAAAGTCTTCCGGCGGTTATCAGTATATCACTGGCCATCGGGATGAAAAGGATGGCCAGAAACAATGCCATCATAAAGAAGCTCTCTGCAGTCGAGACCTTAGGCACATGCACAGTGATCTGTTCAGACAAGACCGGGACATTGACCCAGAATAAGATGGTGGTGGAGCATATCTGGAATCTCTCCAAGCATATTGATGTTACAGGCGAGGGATTCGATCCTCATGGTGGTTTTTTCAGCGATGGCAAGAAGGTCAATCCGCTCAGGGACAGGGACCTCAATAAGCTATTGGAGATCGGGATGCTCTGCAATGATTCTGATCTACATAATATGAAGAGTTCCTGGCAAATCACCGGAGAAGCGACTGAAGCGTCACTGGTGGTGCTCGGACAGAAAGCAGGGCTCTCCAAGAAATGGCTGCACGAACAACATCCACGATTGGCTGAACGGGCATTCAATTCTGACCGGAAATATATGACCTGCATCAATAAGATGCGTAGCGGCATGGTTCTCCACGCCAAAGGAGCTCCTGAAAAGATACTTTCCAGATGCTCAGCATATCTACTTGACGGAAAATGCCAGAAGCTGACGGCCTCTGTAAGAGATGCTATTCTTACCAAGCAGTCAGAATTTGCACGTCAGGGGTATCGTGTTATTGCACTTGCTTTCAGAGACATGAAGCAACAGCGGGTCTCGAAAAAATACGCTGAAAAGAATCTTGTGTTTGCAGGGATGGCTGCTATACGGGATCCGCCTGAGCCATCAGCTACTGATGCGATACGCAAGTGTCACAACGCGGGAATCAGGACGGTCATGATCACGGGGGATAACCCTCTTACTGCACAAGCAGTCGCCGAAGAGATTGGAATACTTACTCCAGGCATGAAAGTTGTGACTGGACAAGAGATAGATCAGATCAATGATCATGAACTCCGTCACCTGGTACCGTCAGTAGCAGTATTTGCCAGGGTTGCTCCATCCCACAAATTGCGTATTGTCAAGGCACTCCAAGATGACGGGGAGATAGTCGCTATGACCGGAGACGGAGTCAACGACGCGCCAGCTCTCAAACGCGCTGATATCGGTATCGCGATGGGACGTGAAGGCACTGATGTGGCTCGTGATGCGAGCGAAATGATACTCAAAGACGACAATTTTTCCACCATTGTCTATGCTATCGAAGAGGGCAGAAATATCTATAACAATATCATCAGATTTCTCTACTATCTGCTTCCTGGCAATCTTTCTCAGATATCTATCATCCTCATCAGTACCATAGCAGGAGTACTTCCTCCTATCACTCCTCTCATGATACTGTTCATCAACCTTGTCACCAGTGATTTTCCTGCTTTGGGTCTTGCGGTGGAAAAGACGAATAGTAACGTTATGCGTCAGAAGCCGAGGAGTCCCAAAGAGCAGATCCTCAATGGCTATCTCACCCTAAAAATAGGGCAGGTCATACCCATAATTGTTCTTGGCTCCATAGGGCTCTTCATGTGGGAGATGTTTGTACAACATGCGGATTTCAAGACAGCTCAGACTGTCGTCTTTGTCAGCATCATACTGTTCATGCTGTTCCATGGGTTCAATGCAAAAGCTATCGATGGAAGCATCTTTTCCAAACACATTTTCTCGAACATCTTTTTTTATGCCGGATTTGCAGTATCCATAGTCGCCACCTTCCTAGTCCTTTATGTCCCCGCTATCGCTGCAGTATTCGGCACCGTCCCTCTCACCTTGCAGCAATGGGTGCCCATCATCTTTGTCTCCTCGATTGTGGTGGTATATACCGAGATCATCAAGACCATTATCAATTCGGAAATCGAAGAATCACTCAGGCTTAAGATGCCTGCAAAGGAATACGAAGCATAGAGTGGTTACATCTGCTCCCAAAAGAGAAACAGCACGAACTCATTAGAATTGGCATATATCCCAAAGAATAATACTCACTATTCACGCATCATAACTTATGTAAAATGGATGTTATTTTAAGAGGTCACACGCCCAAAGTGACTGATAAGAAATAATATTCTGTTGAATTGCATAAGCGAGAAATCTTTCTATTAGATAGATTATCGCCATTTTACGGCAAAATGCTCCAACTTATGCATACTGAGTAATATATGCTCCCGCCGGGATTGTTTCGAGCCTGCGAGAAACCGCCAGAAATCTTTGATTTCTGAGCGTGTTCAAATGCCGTCGGAGAAAAGTAGGCCCTTCTAAAAGAAGGGCCATATGCTCCCGCCGGGATTTGAACCCGGGTCCCCGCCTCGAGAGGGCGAGATGATTGGCCGGACTACACCACAGGAGCATAAATACTTCTTGCGTGTCAACTGAGCGTAACCAGTTGCTCTGATTACACCACAGAGGCACAATACTGTCCGATTGTTCTGGATATTCACGAGGTATTTTTAAATGTTACTATCCGATAGAGTCACCACGTTACAGTAATATATATAAATCGATTACAGCTCACCCTGCAACATGACTCATCCCTATGCCCACACCTACACCTTATACCACCCAGACCCGCTGCGCCTAGCCGATTATAAAACATTATGTCTGCAGATAGAAGAAACCACTCCGTTGCAGCTACAAAATGCGCTTGCCTGTGCAGGAGGACGTGCGTATGATCTGAAACCTGCATTTCTGCAGGAATACCTGAGTCCTGTGCAGGATGCGGATCTTTTCTTCTCATCATCTGACCAGAGATATCAAGCCCTCGTCAGCCATGGAGTATGCCGCAATAATTCTCGCATCTCGCGATGGATGCGATGGACGGGAGCTGCTCTGACGGTGGGGGGAATTCTACTAAGAACTCCTTCCATGTATTTTCCTGGAAGTGCACTCCTGGCTCTTGGGGTATCCGATGCAGGAACGACAACTGATCTACATCTTCTTGGACAAGATGTCACTGAAGATGATTTCAGGCAGACCTTCCAATCATTGGAGACAGCATTACGTATGAATTGTGGAGGGAAAGAACAATGATCTATGAAGGACTACTAAAGCCCTCCCCCACAATCCCTTTGATTCACCGACCTCATCTCCATCTAGGACACTATCGACAGGTGCGGCAGCAACTTGCTAATTCACCCGATCTGGTGTACCGCGGTGGTGAGATTGCATTTCCAGGCTCCCCTGCGACATCTCTTGATACGGCCTTGATGATCATCGACCCCGAAGATGACAAGAACTTGCATACTCAATCAGGTCATATCGGTTTTACGACTAGATGCAACAACTACATAGGCAGGATCACTCAGGTACGGCTTCCCAATCGTCCTTTCCGCAAAGCAGCCTCAAGTGCGGCGGCATGCGGTGGACTGGTGGCGACGCTTGCAGGGTTATTTGCGCTTCCAGGCGGACTTCTGCTTACGGGGGCTGCGCTCTATACAATGCATCAGCGCACGCACGCCCTTCATGTCACAATGGGACCTTCTGAGAATGCGGCAGTCATTGATATACTGGGATCCAGATATCAACTTGCGGCAGAACATGACTACTGGATGCCTTTAGGATACTTCGGGGACAATGGATTCTCTCATTATGCTCCTACCCTTGATCAACTCACTTTGGAGCCACAAGACAATGCAACTTCACTATAGTTTTTTTGATAGACCGTATACTAGGGCGAATGTTGACAGGGTCTTGGGCCGGGTGCGCATGCTTCAGGAGATGTTCAGGTACAAAAAAGAAGCTCGATTGACACCGCTTTCTCTACTCCTAATGGATATAATG
>CAZMDB010000116.1:0-4470 GCA_964565095.1 uncultured Methanosarcinales archaeon
CATATGAAAATCCAGGATTTTCAATGTTTGAAAATGAAATCATTTTCATAACCACCTTGGAGCAAGACCAGATTATTGGCCAATTCATTTCAAATTCGAAATTTGTAATATCGCAAAATCCTGAATTTTGAACAACATGCAGGCCAGAAATCGCAAAACCTGCACCAGGCATCACAGAAATAATGCATTTCTGAAAACTTAATCTTCGATTGTTCAAGTGGATGCAGAAGGGCTCCGTGGCGTTATATCTTTCGATACGGAAGTGAGCTATAGGATTTCAGGAATAGCTGCATGCAAATGCTTATATGTGAAGAGGCAGTCTTATAAGAATGAGATAGGAGGAGAAGAATGTATCTACTGAAGGAATCACCTGAAGATTTTATCGTGGAAGAGAGAATGGATCCCCCGATCGAGGGAAAAGGGAGATACGCAATCGTCATTGTGAAAAAGCGTGAGACCACTACCTTCAAGGTCATAGAGCTGCTCAGCCGGGCGTTCCAGATATCTCGCAACGATATCAGCTATGCGGGTGTCAAGGACAGGCATGCGGTGACTACACAATACATGGCACTGCGCAATGTCAGCAAGAGGCGTATACTTGCTGCATCTTTTGATACTGTAGATATTAGGTATCTGGGGCAATCCAGTCAACCCATCAGGCTAGGGCAACTGGAAGGCAACCGTTTTACGATCACTGTGCGTGACCTTGATCATCCTCTCAGGCAGGTACAAGCGATCCCCAATTATTTCGACCGGCAGCGCTTCTCTACCAATAACATCGAGATAGGAAGAGCGCTCCTGAAGGGCAATATGGATGAAGCGGTCAGGCAGATACTCGCTCAAGGCCGCATCACTCACATAGAGAAGGGCATAAAGAGCCATCTGGCTAAACGGCCCAATGACGTGATCGGGGCGTTGCGTACCCTGCAGCCAAAGCTGCTTATGATGTATGTAAGCGCATATCAGAGCTGGATATTCAACAGGCTGCTATCCGAGCACATACGAGAGGTATCTAATCCTGCTGTCGAGGTCCAGGAGGATTTCGGCGTATTGCGGTTCCCGCATGATGTGAAGGCAGCAGCGTTGCCAGAGCGTCTTCCCATGGTCGGTTTCCACACCGAACCGGACGGACATCTGCAGAAGATCCTGCAGGAAGAAGGTATCTCACCGCGCTCTTTCATCATCCGTCAGATACCAGAAGCTACCGCGCATGGCGGGATGCGAAAGGCATGGATTGCGGTGAAGGATCTCAATATATCCGCGTATGATGATGGCTCGCAAACAGTGTCCTTTGCTCTTGGCAAGGGAAGCTATGCGACGATGGTCATAAGGGCAATGTACGTGTTGGCTGATTGAGAAATACGACAGGAAAATGGATATTCGCACCGGCAAGGTTTAAATACCATAGATGTCTCCTTTCATGGATGGCATTACAACTCTTCAATTCACTGACTCGCAAGAAGGAAACGTTTACACCAGTCAAGGACAATGTAGTACGCATCTACAGCTGTGGTCCTACTGTCTATAATGACCCTCATATAGGAAATTTCCGCTACTTCGTATTCTCCGACGTGCTTCGACGATACCTCAAATTCCGGGGATATGACGTGGCGCAGGTCATGAATATCACAGATGTGGGGCATATGACCTCAGAGGCGGACGAAGGCGAGGACAAGCTGGAGGTCGCGGCAAAAAAAGAGAGCCTGGATCCCTGGAAGATCGCGGAAAAGTATACAAGCGTGTTTCTTGAGGCGGTCGACGCATTAGGCATGGAGCGGGTTGAATGGTATCCCCGGGCAACAGAGCATGTGCAAGAGATGATCGCCATAACCCAGAGGCTGTTGGATGTCGGGTTCGCCTATGAAGCCGGAGGGAATGTCTATTTCGATGTTGCAGCTTTCGAAGAATACGGGAAGCTTTCCGGAAACACGTTGGAAAAACTGGAATCACAGGGGCGTGCTGTAAACGATGAGAACAAGAGAAACCCTCAGGATTTCGTGCTATGGTTTGCAAATTCCAAGTACAAGAACCACATAATGAAATGGGACTCCCCATGGGGGGAGGGATATCCGGGGTGGCATATTGAATGCACCGCCATGTCAATGCGTTATCTATCAGAGGCATTCGATGGCAACGGGTTCAACCCGGAGCGGTTCGAGACGATCGACATCCATACAGGAGGCGAGGACAACAAGTTTCCGCACCATGAATCAGAGATTGCGCAGACAGAAGGGGCTACTGGAAAACAGTTCAGCCAATTCTGGATGCATGTGCGTCATCTGATGGCTGAAGGAGAGAAGATGTCAAAATCATTGGGAAACTTCTATACTGTCCAGCAGTTGCTCGATGAGGGATACAGCGCACACGCGATCCGTTACGAGCTCCTGAGTACGCATTATCGTCAGCAGATGAATTTTACAAGAGAGGGGCTCGAAGTAGCAGATAAGTCATTGCAACGTGTACAGGAGGCCATCTTCACACTGCAGCACATAGAGTCGTCAGAGGGGACATTCGAGGCAAATGTCTTCCTGGAAGATGCAGAGAAGCGTTTTGTGAAGGCGATGGACGATGATATCAACGTCTCCGGTGCATTGGCGGTGCTTTTCGATCTGGTCAAGGTAGTCAACAAATCAGCATCAGAGATGAGCGGGGAGGCAGCAGGGATGATCCTGCGATTCCTACAGAGGATTGATACCGTGTTTAATGTCATGGACTTTTCTGCGCCCGAATCGATTGATGAAGAGATCCAGGAGATGATCGACAAGCGTGAGAAGGCACGGGCTGAAAAGGACTGGCAGACTGCTGATCGTATACGGGATGACCTGCAGGGGAGAGGTATTGAACTTATCGATACTGATCAAGGGACCCGTTGGAAAAGAGTCTGAGCATCTACACGTTAACTATATAAAATGCGGGGACTCATAGAAATCCTATGGCACTGATAGATTCCATCAGCGGTTTCACGATACGATACTCTTCTGCATTGATCAGGGGTGCCATCATCCTCATCGTGGGATGGCTGCTCATCCGGATATTCAAGTCGTTCCTACGCAGGTTTTTTGCAAGGGTAGACCTCGATCGTACTGTCGAGGTTTTTGTCGAAAAATCCATTGCTGGAGTTCTTTGGGTGATTATCATTCTGATGATTGTCGCCAATTTCGGTGTCAATATCACTGCATTTGTCGCTGGATTGGGGATAGCCGGATTCATCATCGGATTTGCTACCAAGGATATTTTTGCCAACCTGGCAGCGGGTCTGCTGCTTCTGATCACCCGGCCGTTCGGAGTTGACGACTCAGTGGAGGCCGGAGGGATCAAGGGCATCGTGAGGACTATCAATATGAGCGCAACTACTATCATAAGTGAAGACGATGTGTATGTGGTGGTTCCCAACGCACGGATATACGGAACCGCGATAAAGAATTTTTCCCGTTCTACAAAGTGATGGGTCGCTCAAAGAAAGGACGCAGTGCCTCGTCCTCATATAATTTGAGGAAAGATCCGTACTTGTTCAGATGTGTTCTAGACAGATCCAATCTGGCTGAAAAGGGAAACAATTCAATCACGCGCAGCCCTTCTCTGAGAAGCGCCAGGATCGCGCAGGGCAGGTGCCAGTGGGGATCCCGCAGATACCATTCTGCAGCGAACAACTCGTGTCTTCCATTCTCGTGGGTATGTGGTCCGACACTGCGCAGCACGGCATCAAGACCGTCATCAGCATCCTCTGCATGCAGCATACGTAGATGTCTATGGCATGTCTTCACAGAAAGATCATACTCTGCTACGTTTGCTGTCAGGCGGTCGGAGACTGTAGGAGTATCAAATACCCTGATATTATCCGGCGGGGGAAAGGCGTCGCAGAGATGATAGAAGGCATCTGACGGATATCCAGGAGGGCCTGCAAAGGGCCGGGCAGCGCTTCCTGTAGCCGAGATGCAGAAGCTATACTTCTGGTCCATCAGAGACGGAAGTATCAGGCGGGGGTCCGGAGCATACGGCTTTAATGGATCCGGCCTGGAATGCAGCGCATCACCGTATACTTCTGTCATAGCTGCCATAACCTCATAGTGTTCTACTTCCTTATATTTCAGCTCTCGCAATAAATCTATATGAGGAGGGGATATCTGTAGATTAAAGATGCTAGAAGAAGAACGGGCGGGATGGCCAGAAACATCTATGCGGTTCGGGTCGGGGACGTTCCAGGCTATCAGATGCATTTCATGTGGTAGGCAAACATAGTATATAAGTGTGCCACCTGCTTACTCGGATTTGCTCTGTCGGATATGATATCAGTATCTCCGATTAAAAAATAACTCCTCCTTAGTGCTCAGAAAAAAGCACAAATGAGAAGCTATGTTGCATTTTTGTTCAAGAAATTCAACATGGCAAAAATAATAACATTTCTAAAAAAAGTTTTCGGTTCTCGAAACGTCAATTTGAAGCTTCTCGCACATTTTCTAACAAAATGTG
>CAZMDB010000117.1:0-4469 GCA_964565095.1 uncultured Methanosarcinales archaeon
TCTCATAAGACGGCCAGTATCCGCACCAGACACTTCTCCGAGCACTTCAGCGGTCGCAGAATACCGTGGATGATCAATGGATGGATGCACAACCGCCGACTCAAGAAGCGTCATTGCCCATCACCTCATCGATATACCGCCGGAAGCTTTCCTCAAAAGCATGAGAACGACTGCGGAACATTCGGTTTCTCAGGAATCTGCGGACTAACTGGATCGTCTCCTCATCGACAGATACGCATACCCTGAACTTTTTCACCATCAGTAAGTGACTAAAATGTTTTACTTATATATAAACTTAGCGAAAAATAACCACTACATAGTAACGTCAACTTTAAATAAAACATACACACCACTCACCTTATGCCCCCTGTAGCATACCGGAAAGTACATCAACTCATACGCCAGTTCCATGACCCCGAACAGATACAGGGCTTTCTCATTGCCCTACGATCCCAATGGACAGACAACGCCATGACCGGCTTTGAAGACAGCGGGATACACGACCCTCAACTCTATCTGCGGATCCAAAGCATCGACCCCATCCAGAATAGACGGTACTGCTCTCTGCGCGACACCCTGCAACGACAGAAGGGAGATTGCAAGAGCGCAGCTATCGCAGCCCACGCACTGCTTGCGCATACGCCCTTTTCTGACTCATACCTCATGGGACTACGGTCCTCCTCGCAAGGCCACGAAGTCTGTCTCTACCGCTACCATGACAGATGGGGCACTCTTGGAACCTACCAGACAGATTTCACTCCACCGTCTGTCAGCTCACCAGAACGCGCAGCAGCATGCCTAAGTGCACGATACACTGCTACAGGCATATTCCGACAACCCCTGATCCACTACAGAATAAAAACCCTGAACCGTCTCTGCGCAGCCTACGCGCCATTTAACCTCAGACCTCTGATGCGAGAACGCCAGCATGGCCCCCTTAATCAACCCTGACAAAGCGTGGCTGCCTCTCTCCTTGCCACAGCACATCTTCAAAGAACATCTTCAACGGACGGCACCACAAATCATCACCGAACTCATTGTCATACAATGGTTGGTAGACCACATACTCTTCCAGAGTCTCGCTGTTGCGTCCCTTTCCCAGGACCTGATAGAGACCGCCCTTGTAATGACGATACCTGCCCTTCTCAACCATACACATCTTCTACACCAGACAAGCTTTAATACTTTTCTAGCTTCTTCCCTAAACACCTGATCACTTCAGATGGATCTCAACCACATCCTCATCCTTGAGCACGTGATGCAGCTTACGTATCCGCTGTCCGTCAAACTTTGCCGAGTCTCCCCATATCCGGGCAAACCTGAATTTCTCGACAAAATCTTTGTGCAGTTTCTCGCATAAGCGCCCAAGATCCGCATTTCGCGAGATGATCAACGGCTCCTCCATATCCGCCTTCTTGCCGACTTCCTTGAGATATAATCGCATCAGATCCAGCCGATCAAAAATCAGGTCCCTCAATTCATCGATATGGGTCTTCTCATGCGCAGAAATCATAAGATCGGGCCGCACCATCTTCCTTGCTGCCTCGATCTGCTCCTTGGTAGCCAGATCAATCTTGTTGACGACCGTCACCGCAGGGATATAGACACAGTTTTTCAGAATCACATCAATGAGTTGCTGAGCATCGATATCCTCACGGAAGACAACCTGTGCATTGATGATCTTGAAACTCTTGAGAATGTCCTCGATCGTCTCCGCGTCCAACTTAGTCAGTTCGACCGTCGATCCGATGTCGATACCCCCCTTATCAGTCTTGACGATTTTAACATCCGACAGTGTCTGATTCAGACGCACCCCCACCGCATCCGCCTCACGATTGATGATCGCGTAATGCTCAGGCGCAAACACGTCGATCAGGCGAAGAATAAGATCCGCATTCCGGATTACCTGCAAGACTTCCTTACCACGACCCGTTCCTGCTGCAGCTCCTTCAACAATCCCCGGCACGTCGAGAATCTGTATCTTGGCATGCTTATACTCCATCATTCCAGGGATGACCGAAAGCGTCGTAAACGCATACGCGCCGACTTCTGAATCCTGATTAGTCAGCACATTAAGCAATGTCGACTTCCCCACAGAAGGAAACCCCAGAAGCACCACCGTCCCATCACCAGTCTTGCGCACACTATACCCGTGCCCAGCTCCGGAGGATGCCTTTACCCTGTTCTCCTGTTTCTCGCGCAGCTGCGCGATCTTGGCCTTGAGCAGGCCCACGTGATGCTGCGTCTTCTTGTTATACTTGGTATTGGCAATCTCATTTTCTATCTCCTTGATCTGATCAGAGATGGAATTCGATCGCTTCTCACCACGCGCAGCTGCCATGGTCGGACTGCTATGCTTCGCCTTGCGGACCATACCTCTGGACAAACAGAAGCGGGTTTTTAAAAATTGTGATTAAAAAAAAGGAAAAAAGACATCAGAACTGTCGAAAGCTCCTGCTGAGATATCCAGAGACTCCGCTATCTGCTGGGTTCCCGACAAGATCCGTAGACGGCGCAACCTCCGCGATATACTGACCGCGGCGACCAGCCATACGATACATCCGCTCCTTGAGCAAACAGCCCTGATACCATGCGTCCTTCATACGTGCCCCTACCAGCAAAAAACTACCTCCGGTCATGCACCGAAAGCAGCGCAGCCCGTCGTTCCAGAGGGCATCGCGGAAATTCTATCCGGTCAGAAGGCAAGCTGAACAAGGCGATCGCATGCATCGGATTCATTGCCGAGGATCCCGCAAATTCCTGACAAGCCTCCTCTGCTGGCACAACCTGCCCTGACAGAAGATACAATGCGATCTGATGCGGGTCATCCATCTCCATTAAGGTCTGCTGACGCTCATTGAGCTGGCGTCCAGTCTCACGATACAGCGACTCAGCAAGATTGCCCTCCTCCTGAAACGAAGAAAGCATACCATACAAAGACTCCTTCATCGTACGCTGTGTGATCTGACGCTGATAGTCGAGCGCCCGTTGCCCCATCACATGCCGATGATCCTTGGCACGCGGATGCGCACGCGAATTGCCTACATACTTGAGCCTGTGCTGCCGGAACACCTCATCGATGCTCCGACGTGCCTGACCCAATGCCTGATAGACGGGATCCTGGGATGCCGGATTCATCCCTTCGACAGCAAGCGAGACACCACATCCCGGAGCGATCAAGCCCAGACGATCGAGATTATAGCCATTAAGGCAGTGCAGACGTGCATTTCCATCTAGTTCCTGGACCCGTGCTTGATGCATCGACCATACCTGGCATGCCTGCCGCAGTTCTCCCCGATACTCCACATCGCGGGCATACCGAACGCGATTTGTGCTCCGTGCTGCATCTATAGCGCGCTCCTGACGCATGCATCCCTGACGGTATTGTTCCTTGAAATTGATAGGTTTCATTATAACCCCTCCGTACACGACATCTGTGTACACTACCATTTGGTGTATACACCATCCAAGTTAAAATATTGCATAAATATTTTTTACAAAACGAAATACATAAATAGGAAACAGTAAATTAATAACATATGCTCGACCTCAAAGACCGGAAGATTCTCGCCGAACTTGACCTTGACGCCCGCATCCTCCAGGCCACATTAGCAAAAAAAGTCCGCCTTTCAAAGCAGGTCGTCGGGTATCGCATCCAAAGACTCGAAAAGAAAGACATCATCCAGGGATACTACGCCCTTATCGATCTGGCCCGGCTCGGCACGACCATCCATGTTGTCTACCTCAAACTCACCGGGATACCATCTGCCCAAGAAGATGCCTGGATGGAAGAGATTGACGCTCATCCCGATGTGCTCGGTGTGGCGCGCACTATCGGAACATGGGATATGACCATCGCCCTCCAAAGCTCATCAGCCTCCCATCTCTACTCCCTACTCAAAGACATTACCGCAAAAAAACACTCACACATCGCTGCCCAACGCATCACCAGCGAGCTTGATAGCACATATTTCAATCTGCGGATGCTCCACGACATCGGAATCAGAAGCCTGCGTACATCAAAAGGGCATACAAGTATCGACCAGACCGATCAGAAGATAATCCACACGCTCTCACACGACTGCCGCACATCTCTTGTCAAGATGTCTCAGGATATCGACATGACAGCCAATGCCATCAAACACCGTATACAGAACCTCGAAAAACGCGGCATCATTCTCGGCTACCGCACAAAGATAAACTACGAAAAACTTGGCTACCTCCATTTCCGTGTATTTCTACGCCTGCAAAGACCCGACTTTTATGACAACATAGTCTCCTATCTGCAGAGAAAAAAGAACATAGAGAGCGTCTCACGCTACATCGGCTATGCAGATGTTGATTTCCGTTGCCGAGTCAGAACCATAACACAACTCTATGCCCTTATCGCCGACCTGAAAGACACCTTTCTCAAAGATATCATGGACATAGAATCACTACCAATATTCCATTGGAAGAAGATGCGATAC
>CAZMDB010000118.1:0-4435 GCA_964565095.1 uncultured Methanosarcinales archaeon
GCTTTTGCAATCTTTTCATGCGCTAGATGGAACTCTTCTTCATTCAAGAAATCATACATGTGGATGATCGTACCTTTCCTTGCAGCCCCTAAGGCGATATCAAGGAAATCTTCTGCACTTTTTGGCAACGGCATCAGGATGCGATCATATGTCTGTTCCAGTGTGGGAACAACATCCCGGACATCGCCATTGTGAAGAGTCACGTTGGAGATATTGTTGCGGCGTACATTCTCTTCTCCGTATCTGTGGCCGACCGGATTGATCTCCACCCCTGTGATATGTTCTGCTTCAGTATTTTTTGCCAGGACGCAGGGATATGGCGCGCATCCTGAGAACATGACAAGAATGCGCTCACCTTCTTCTACTAATTGAGATATACGCTTACGCTCAGTGGATAATCGAGGCGAAAAATACACCTCCTCCACATTCAGTTTCAGAGTTATGCCATTCTCCTTGTAGACGGCTTCCTTGGTATCTTCTCCTGCAATGACTGCCACCTTTTGTGTCCGGAACTCTCCCTGATGGCGACCTATTTTTTTTACAACAGTCTCTATTGCCGGGACTGCTTGAAGGATTGCCTGACCGATGATCTTCTCTTTTGCTTCCAATTCAGGATCGATTTCAATGATGGCGATGGTGCCTATGGTGTCAAAGGATGTCTTGAGATACTCCATCTCTTGTGATGTCAATCTATCTTGCAGTATTTCCTTTACTGTCGGTGGTCTTTTGTCAGAAGGAAACATCTCAGGGTCAGACTGTACTATCTCTACATCCATATTTTCAAACATGCTTGAAGAGACATCCTTCTTGATCGGAAGATACGCGATGCCTTCCTTTTTTGCCATCGAATAATCTGGATGCGACAGATCGTGTTCCATTATGCATTGACGCGCGGATTGGATATCCTTGAGATCCACTTTGATTGCAGTCACTTTTTCTGACATAGCACACAGAAATCCTGCTTCTTTTATTAAAGTAATGCTTTCACCTGTTTCTCATCCAAACACTTATAAACATTCAACAACCAATCCACATATAAAAAGAGGTGGCCATAGTGGCAGAACGACCAACTTTCGATGATCTTTCTTTATGTGCAGGACGCAGAGCACGCCTGCATCACATGATATTTGACCGGGGTATCGGCAATGGGACTTTCATGATCCTTCCAATCGACCAAGGACTTGAACATGGAGAAGTGGACTTTTTTCCCAATCCTGATGCAGAGCATCCTCTCTACCAGTTCGAGCTTGCGACGCAGGGAAATTTTTCCGCGATCGCCTGCCATATCGGACTTGCTGAAAAATACTATCCAAAATATGCCGGACGTCTTCCACTTGTGCTCAAACTCAACGGGAAAACTAATATTGTTCCAAGCGAGAATGCGATCTCCACATGCACTGGCACCGTCCAGGATGCGATCCGGCTTGGAGCTAGCGCTGTGGGGTATACGCTGTTTGTCGGATCCCCACGCCAGGATGAAGATATTGCGCAGTTTCGTGAGGTTCGAAGACAAGCGCATGCTGCTGGCATACCTGTAATCGTATGGGCGTACCCCCGAGGAAAGCATATTGAGAACAAAGGCGGGACAAAATCATTGTATGCAGTTACGTACGCAGCACGCGTGGCCCAGGAGTTAGGTGCTGACATTATCAAGGTCAATTTCCCTGAAGGCGTGAATCAGTATTGCCCTGAACCCTATCGCAACATGGAAGTCGATTTCCGCAAGGAGATGCAGATGATCATGCGCGCTGCAGGACACTCACTCGTGATTTTTGCCGGCGGCAGCAAATCAGATGATTCCGAGCTTTTGGAAAAACTCCAGATCGCCATGGAAGAAGGTGGGGCTGGTGTTATTTTCGGACGGAATATGTGGCAACGTCCGTTTGATGAAGGTCTGAAGTTTGCAGGAGAAGTGCGCGAGACGCTCCAAAGATTTTGAGCAAGGATTATATATGACCTGCCCTTCCCCATTTTTCAATGGGAAATATTTCAGTAGCTCTTGATCCTGAAAAGAGATCTGCATGGCACGCGCAACTCCTGGAAATGGATGGGCTGAAGGGGATATATGAAGATCCGGAAGCTGCGTACTGCCCTATCTCGTTGACCAGCACACCCCCTGCCCTGCGTCCCCACATTCAGGGGCGGCAAGAGGCATTGAAATCACACGTTCTAGCTCCTGCCGGGATTACCGGGTACGACCCTGCCCAGGCACCTTTCTCGCCAGACAGAGATCTTACGACCGGCACCCGACGGGTGTATACGGTCGACTCTGGCAAAATCGCTGGAGCCAGGTTCTTTGTGGGGCATAACATCCTGCCCAGTACGGGGTTTGGCGTAGAGCTTGAAAAAGCTGCACGTTATAACAAGATGGGTGTCATATTAATGGACCGTGGTATCCGTGTCTCCCGTATGCAGCCTCACCGGATGATATACCTGCAATATAACTTCTTCGCGGAAGAGTGTGAACGGTTCGGTCCTGTCATGGAACTTTTGCAAGACTATGACCCTGGGATGGGTTTTAATGGGGATATCCCCTGCCTGCTCGGTTTTCCAAAATCTGGCGGCCCTCCTATCGATCTGGAGGAAATGGTCTACGATCAATTCCCGGAGCTACAGTATCAGTTTGATGGCAAGGTGCCTATCCTGGAACTACGGGCAGAGAATCCCGGACTTTTCTATGAGAACAGAAGCACATAAGTCCCCCAGGATATCAGGATTCCGAGCACCAATCCCACAAGCACCTGCGTTGGAGTGTGCCCTAGAAGCTCCTTGAACTGTTTCTCCCCCAGCGTCTCACCTATTTGCAATTTCCTGATGATTCTGTTGAGCACCTTTCCTTGACGTCCCGCCTCATAGCGTACGCTCATTGCGTCGCGCATGACTATCAGACTGAGCAGTACTGCCATCCAGAATACCGAGGTTGCGCCTTCTGCAAGATACACTGCAGTAGTGAACCCGACAACTATGGCAGTGTGGGAACTCGGCATCCCTCCATCACGCAGGAAATGCCGGAAGGTGATGCTCTTACGCTGGAATGATTCTGTCATGATCTTCCCGATTAGGGATGCTCCGTATGCCGCCAATGTCGGCAGCACAATCGGATGCGAAAGAAGTTGCAGCACCATAGTCTATGCTCATTCTTACAGTTTTATAAGTTTACTGATTGGAGAAAATGAGCGCGACACGCATCAAAATGAGTGTATATCTGAGGAACAAGATAGGTTTGCGCGTCCTGTGCAGACAGTATCCGGACATGCCGTCCTTCAGTTTCCCAAGCTCCGCGTATGACGTCAGACACATGGAATCCTGCATACATGATTGTCTTGAAACTGGATTCCCCGCTCTTCGGGAATACCTGATGCGTATGGGTACTTGTAAGATATCCCGTAAAAAGCAAGGAAATGTGCTGCTCCAAGCCTAACTCCTCACGAGACTCTCTTTGTGCAGCTGCAAGCACATCTTCAGGAAAACCATCAACTATCTTTATATGGCCTTTGGGAAACGTGAAGCTCTGCGGCGTGCCTTCTCGGCTCTGAGCGATAGTTGCAGATGCTGAATCGACAAGAAGGATACCTCCAGCTGACAATTCATATACAATCCTGTTGCCATCCCTGTCGGTACCTGCATAGTGCTGGAAGTCCATGAGGAGCTCCAAATCCCCCCACCTTTTTATAAGTTGTCTCGTCCATAGGGGGTATTTTTTTAAAAGGAGGAAACATCGGCAGAAATGGTACATACTATATGGGGGACTCAGTAAATCAGGGAGCCCCTGCATTGGCTGATAGAGAATTGCCGGGGCTGGGGCCACTAAGGGACATTCTTAAACAGTACAGCATTCCAGAATGGTATAGTGTAATAGAAGAGACAGCTACAAAAACACAGAAAAACGTAGCAGGAATTCTGTCTGAACACGGTGAGCCCTACCATATTCAAGGATTACCCACTCGCATCAAACTGGCAGAAAGCACGCTTTTCAAGATGCTACGGATGGGAACGCCTGACGTCAACCAGGTTGGTGATATTGTGGGATTCCGGGCAATAATGCCTGATCTGGCTTCCTGTTATGCACTCTTGCGCAGCATGCAAGACGCAGGCTGGTCACCTTATAAGCAGTTCGTAGACACTCTTCATGATGACCCTGTGATACAACGCAATACGCGACCTGGCATGTTCCGATCTCTTACTACCTGTCTCTACCAAGACGGTGATTGCTTCCAACTGCAGATGCAGCCAGAAGAATTCGTGAATAAGACAGTGCTGGACCACGCGTCCTACAAGCAACGAGAGTTCCGCAGATTTGCCAAATCTCTGCAGGAAATTCCTGCACAACGTCAAGTACGCAGTATGCTCGAGCAGATCGCATGGAATTTCCAGAAAGGCTACGATCTCGTATCTGTGAAAACACAGGCTTCTCCTCCCATAGAACCTACTATGC
>CAZMDB010000119.1:0-4426 GCA_964565095.1 uncultured Methanosarcinales archaeon
GCTCTTCGATAACGAAGTTGCAGAAGTGCAGCAGATTCCTGCTACCTGCTATTCGAACGGGAAAATCGATACGTGTGATCTCTGTGTAAGATATCGCAATATCCAAGCATGTTTGTTGCAGATTACTTATGAATTCCAGAGCAACGGCGGACAGGACTGGGCGGTTCTGGATGCAAGAACAAAAGCAGTCTCTCCGGGACTCAAATTCGAGCTGAGTGACATTGCACCCGAGATTGAGGTGGTTCGGGAGCTGGAGGAGAAGGAACTGTATATCGGCAAGCAGATGCTCGTGAAGACAATCATTACTAACAAAGGCACGCTTACAGCAAAGAATCTCAACATACAGGAGGCGCTTCCTTCGCATATAGAAGTTGTCAAGGTGCGACATGGAGGATATCTGCAAGGAGATACAGTTGTTGCCGATCCGGTCTCTTTGCGGGGAGGCGAGTCTATCACTATGGAGTACTTCATAAGAGCCGCCAAGAACATTGACGCGTCGCTTGTTGCTGCTATTGAATTCGATGTCCTGGGAGAGCATGTGAAAGACACTTCAGATAAGCTGAAGATTGACGTTGAGGATATATACGAGGTGGATGTTACTTATGATCCGAGTTCACCGGCATTTCCGAATATGACGACCATGTCTGTCGTGATGAGGAATAAGGATCCCGATAATGTGCTGAACCTGGACGAGTTTTTCCTGACCCTTCCTGATGGCATACACATCGAGGATTCAGAAGATGTGGAGGTCAGGGGAGGTAAGTTGATCCTTCAGGGCATAGATATCGATCCGGGTGACACCTACAATTGGTCAGTGCTGCTCAAAGCAGATGCAGCAGGCGGGTATTCCTTCGAGGGCAGTTCCTCGTATACTATCCGAAATGCAGAATTCCAGAAGTCGCATAGTGCAAAGGTGACATGGGAATTCCCCTACGGGCAATTGAGTGCGGAACTCAAGTTCTGGGGAGAGAACATGCTCACAAATGACACTGGCAAGATGTGGGTGCTTGTTAGGAATGAGGACAGCTTTGACTACTCGCACATCAACCTGACAGTATACTCTGATCTGTTCGGTACACGCAACTATACTCTTACTGATTTCAGATCAGGCGCATATGAATCGATCGACATGATAGAATTCATTTCTCCTAATGTATCTAAGACTACCAAGTACAAGGCTGAATTGGCAGGCGCAGGTGTTTCTATCGTCAAGAACACAAAGACAGGTGAGCGCTTCAGCCCGGAGATAAAAGCGACTGATTCAATCGATATCGTACCACCTGAAGAAGCCATAGAGATTAATATTGCACAAGTGCCCAAGGATCCGGTGCAGAATCAGTCTGCGACTATAGCTGTGGATATAGAGAATATTCTTGATCGCACTTCCATTCCTTACGTTTTTGTCAAGGAGGCGGTTCCTGACTGGTTGCTTGTGGGCAGGAAAAGGCTGGAAAGCACATTCTTTCTGGACGCACGTCAGACGGGCAGGGCATACAAGTATGAGATCCGTATCCCATACCATATAGAGACATTCAATCCGAATATCACAACAACGGTCACCGCGTTGAATGTGAAACACCGGATTGCACGTACCATACCCATTACTCTTGAGGAGCAGCCTGAGATAAAAGTGAGCGTCGATACGCCAAGGGAGCTTATGAGAGGCAGCCCGGTTGAAGTAACCTATACGATAGAGAACACAGGGGATTTCACTGTGTACAATGTGGATCTGTCGTACATACCGACCGGCGGAATGGAGACATCCGAAGAAGGGGGGCAGCAGATCGATCATCTTGATCCAGAAGAATCAGTCTCCGGGGTAGCCATAATGAGGCCTAGCAGGGCAGGCCAGGTCAGTGCCGGCGCGTTCGAGGTTTTCTATATGGATAAGCATCAGAACGTGATCAAGGAGCGTATCCATACAAAAAATGTCACAGTGGCAGGAGGCAGCAGTCCCAGTCCGCTCCTCATTGTAGAGAAGGCAGCGGAGCAGGTAGGGGAGGGGCTCATCGAGGTGGAGATAAAGGTGTCCAACATAGGTGGCAGTCCGGCAGACGTAAGTCTATCTGATGGCTATGTGACTGAGGAATTCTCCGTGGATGCGGAGCAGAAAGAAGTGGTTTCTTATCTCTTCAATGTATCCCGGTCAGGAAACATTACATTGCCAGCAGTAGAATATTCATATCTTTCCAATAGTATCACTATGAAAGGACTGACTGAGCCGCTCACGATCGAAGTGACTGATGAGTCAGAGGACAGTGATGACTATGTGGATAGCTCTTCTCCTGGTGCGTCAGGCACGCCGGTCTCACAGCATGTCAGTACATCAGAGTCGGTATGGAGTGAGTCCATAGGGTCGCAGCTGCCTCTCATGATTGTAGGCGCAGTCATTGCAGTCATTGCTATAGTGATCTTTGTACGGATGAAGAAGAAAAAGGTGATGTCGTATCAGTAAAGGACAGGCCGCATTCGAATATCTGGTCATTCTTGGTATTGTAGGTATACTCGTGGTGCCATCATTCTATCTTTTCTACATCCACCAGCGTGATGCCACTACGCAGGTGAGCAGCACGCGTGTCGATCGCATCGGAAATGAGATACTCAAGCAGGCGCGTGTCATATATTACATGGGCAAGCATGCAAAGACCACTCTTGAATTTGATCTGCCGGATGCTCTGATCAACGATTCCTTTCGTGTGCAGAATAGTCAGGAGCTGTTGATGCGTGTCCGGGCTCCATTAGGGAATCATACGGTAGTCTACTATACCAATGGCATTGATCTGGTAGTGGGAAACTGCACAGATGCATATCCTTTCTCAGAGAAGTTCTATCGACCCGGCAAGAAGCGGGTAGTACTTACCTCGTGCGGAAATCATGTTTCGATCAGAGAAGCTGATTAGGTGTATTGTTAGAATTTATGGGCAGGACAGAAGCCAAGACCAGGAGCTAACATAGAAAAACGAATGTGCTTAAAAGTATATTATATAAAATATATGATGTGATATGCAATAATAAAAGCAACAATATTTTTATATAGAATTTCCAAAAAAGAAGAAATAGCGAATTTGGCGATAATGAATTGGTTGTTCAATGTTGGCGCATTGAACCCCACAAAATAACTTTTTGGCGAAAGTTATTGGCTTCTAAGAGACAATAGTGCAACGTGACATATAAACATTTTGCTAGCGATAGCTATATGTTTCAAAATTCACATTGCAACACAGATATTGAAAAACTGATATATGAGAACAACAGTTTTCATGGAAAGACAATCGAACCAAAGGGGGATGGATATGGATTTCATCGTACAGAACGCAGAAAAGACAGCAGCAATGACAGAAACTGATGATATGAGGGTAGGCAACGCGAACATAAAAGTGGTCGGCGCAGGGGGCGCTGGTAATAATATGGTCAACTGGCTGTACAAGAAAGGTGTACAGGGCGCAGAGATCGTGGCATGTAATACGGATCTGCAGCACTTGCAGGTGACCGAAGCTGATCGTAAATATCTCATCGGTAAAGATGTGACCCGCGGCCTTGGATGTGGCGGATTTCCTCAGAGAGGAACAGAGGCAGCAAAGGAGAGTCTTTCTGAAATCAAGGAATCACTCAAAGGTGCAGACATGGTCTTCGTCTGTGCAGGAATGGGCGGCGGGACAGGAACTGGATCCGCGTGGGTCATTGCTCAGGCTGCGCGTGAAGCAGGTTCTATAGTTATCGGAACAGTCACCATGCCATTCAAGATCGAGCGCGCTCGTGTGGATAAGGCAGAGTTCGGATTGCAGCAGCTGCGACAGGTTTCTGACACAGTCATCGTCATCGATAACAACCGTCTGGTCCAGATTGCAGGCAACCTTCCGATCCAACAGGCATTTGCAGTCGCAAATGAACTGGTGGCGACCATGATCAAAGGGATCGTTGAAACGATCGCAGTCCCAAGCCTGGTCAATCTCGATTATGCTGACGTAAAGACCATCATGACCAATGGCGGTGTTGCAGCAATCGGTGTAGGGTCAAGTGACACAAACAATCGTGTAGACGAAGCTGTACACGGAGCGCTTTCCAATCCGCTGCTGGATATCAGCTATGAGGGAGCTACCGGTGCACTGATCCACGTCCATGGCGGACCTGATATGACGCTTGAGGAGATCAATCGTGTCGGTGAGCTTGTCACCGACTCCATGGATGCAGACGCGAATTGCATCTGGGGCGCACGTGTATCAGAGGACATGAAGGGAAAGATGACGGTCATGACGATCATCACCGGTGTCAAGTCCCCTTGGATCCTCGGACAGGTGACAGAAGCGCAGAAGGCTCAGGAACAGCAGGAAATGGCTGATGAGCTGGGCATCGAGATTGTGCGGTAGACGCACATATCTCAGGGCAACTGTGTAATTTTTTCCACTCATTTCTCTTGCCTTCAGAT
>CAZMDB010000120.1:0-4371 GCA_964565095.1 uncultured Methanosarcinales archaeon
GTGCATATGAAAATCCAGGATTTTCAATGTTTGAAAATGGAATCATTTTCATAACTGCCTAGAAGCAAGATCAGAGATTTTGGTGATTTCTTGTTGAGTAAAGCTCCACAAAATCCAGAAATGTACGAGTATTCTCTAAGGACATGCAACCAAGATCTCGCAAGACATGCGTACGTGCCAAGCCATAACTTCCTTCTGTGATTTTCATGTCAGAATAGATGGAAACGGCAAGGGAGTAGAATCTAAAGTAGAGCTGATCTGCCGAAATACCGTTCGCAGAAGGGAAGCATCTTTCGAGGCAATCTCTAGCGGATCGAATGCCCGGACATAATTGTCCGAAAGAACAGCTTCTCTTGCTTCCTTAGGCAACGTGCTCACAGGATAGATGTCCCACGGGTTCCAGGGGAAATCGGTCCCGAACAGTACCCGGCCAGGTAATCGCGCTGTGATGTCGTGGACCACATTCTGCCAGTCATACGCATCCTCAGCTACAGTGATTCCATCCCGGACATGTCTGCGAAGCCGACCTGTACCAGTGGTGTTGAGGTAAATGTTGGGATGCATCTGAGCCAACTCTGCCATCTCATGCGCAAAGTCAGGGTGAAGTCCACCAAGATGGCAGGCGATAAAAGAAGTCTCCGGATAATCAGCAGCCAGCTGTGCGACCATTTCAGGAGAAGAATACTTTTGTTCACTGCTCTGGCTGGGACAGTGGATCATGACTGCGACATGATGCTGGTCCGCAACATCAAGGTACCTGCGTGAAAGCGGATCCGTGACTGGCCATCTCGTAAAGGCAGTATTGAATTTCATCCCGAGGATCGTGCCCGGATGATGCTTGTCAGCCGCGCAGAGGATATCTGAAAGCTCTTGTGGTGAATTGTACCCCAGGACAGGGGCCAGCTTCCTGTTAGGGTTGATCTGCAAGATACCCCCTGCAAAAACATCGTTGTTACGTGCAACTGTTTCAGCCAGGCTGGAATTGTACGAAAGATGTGCCGGCTGGATGACAAACCGCAGATCGTAGCCGGCGTTTCGTGCTGCTGTCTGCTGCTCACGATGGAGATGGAGAGGAGCGCTGAAGCGGAAAGTACTTCCATCAGCTTGGGGGACGGCAATCTGTCCGTAATAGCTATGGGAGTCGATCACCTGTTCCATGAAGAGGCGGGGACAGCTACTGGCTTAAAAAGCTTCTCCCTGCGCAAGACTGCAGGTGGCGCAATTCTCTTCTGCTACAATATCCAGGAGTTCTCTGATACTTTTGATCACATAGGTGGCCTCGGCATGTAAGTCAGGCCTGCCGTATTGCGCAAAGCAGGTGCGTATTCCGTGCTTGCGGGCTCCCTCAATATCCCGTTGCGGCCAGTCTCCGACATGAATGACATGACTGGCAGGCATATTCAGTTGCAATAGTGCTTTCTCGAATGGTTTGCCAGTTCCTTTGTGTGGGGTGGAGCCGATCAGGATCAGATCGAAGAGATCATCAAGGCCTGTTGCAGCAAGCCGTAGCCAACCCTGGAGTTCCGGGGCATCAGATACGATCCCGAGTTTGATACCCATCCGTCTCAATTCCATAAGCGTGGGTTTGGTACCCGGGTATGGGGCAAGCATCCCCACCCGTGCCTTGCGGTAAGCCAGTATTCCATAAGATAGTTTCTTATGGTCCACATACCCTTCGATCGAGCTGAGTAGTTTCTGGAAAATACGTTGGTCCTCCCACCCGTTCATGTCATAGAGATTATATAGGAGGCTCAGCGCTTCATCCGACGGTGCGTCAAGCCCTGCATCAATCATGGCCTCGATGGCATGCTCACAAGCTATCTTCTTCAGTTTGAAAAAATCGATCAACGTGTTGTCCACGTCAAAAAGGATTGCTTCGATCATATGAGTAAGTATGGTAGCATTTTTTTTAAAAGTGTGTGGTGATAGGACGGACATCATCCGGAGATTAAACAAAGAAGCAGTCAGACTTGCAGAGGGTAGCGGAGGATGGCTGCCACCTTTCCCATCGCGAATAATTGTTCCCCTTCACGGGTCTCTGTAGAGACGATCTTGACCTCGCTGCTCATGGACTCTGCTTTCTCTTCAAGCTTCTCGATCAGGTCCTCGTCAAGTTTCTCTGAGACAAGAAGGATATCCACGGCTCCCATGTCAAGCGCTTTGATGACATCATCCACGCCGTATGCTATCTTATCCATGTCTGTGTGCAGTGTCTCGAAGAATCGTTTCATAAGCTGCTTCTCTTCGGCAACCTCTTCAGCAGACAAGATATCAGAGGATTGGTCGAGCAGCTCCTGCAGCCCGAATTCATCAGTATAGCAAAGATCCTTGGTTCCGAGAATCTTCTTTTTCAGATCCCCCGTCAGGTAGCCTTTGTTGAGAAAATCAGTAACGGTGGTCGAAGGTCCGCCGATGATGATCCCTTGCAGGTCGGTGTTTGCCAAGTACTGATCCTTCATATAATCAGCCACTTTCTTATAATGCTCTTTGATGGCTCCTTCTCGCAGACGGGCGAACCGTTGAGCTGATTGTCCGCCTGCCCGCATCTTTCCGGGAACTTCAGAGTGGGTCTTACGCAGCACCACGATCTTCTTGCCGCGCAATTCCGCGATAGTAGCGTCCCGACGATCAAGGACCACTAGCCCGTAGATTCTCTCTGTGGAGACCTGGTCCTCCAGAGGCTCCAGGACAAATTCCTTGTCACATCGGTACATGCGGATATTCAGGGGCAGCGGCGGTTCAACCGACCATACCTTCACATCACTCTGTCCCTCGCGTTCTGCCACATTCCCTGAAAAAGCAGCCAATCCATGTGGAGGTGTGCGCTCGATCAGTTTGAGCTCCTGGATCATCTTTTCCAGGGCATCAATGACATTCTTTCGTGTAGAGGTGGATTTGATATTGGTGGCAGTACCTTGTTCTTGCTGAAGATGGTTGATGATTTTTGCCATCTCATAGCCGGCAGGCACATAGACAGTGACCAGTTCGGTGTGCCGTCCGCGGTAGCCACTGAGCTCCTTGACCAGTTTTTTCAGCTTATGACGCTGTTTGGCGGTAATCTCTGCCATGGTGGTGCTGAAATGATGTCTGTTTTTAAATGTTGTGCAGTCAATGTTTTCCCTGCCCACGGTCCTGATACGAGGGTTTCGATAATGAAAGATGTCAGAAGGGTGCGTTATGAATAGCAATTAACTCACTAAAAAGTGGTAAAAATATTTAAACCAAAGGCATACTGCGTATGTCATGCATATCCGTACTGCAGGAAAAGCAGATATCCCGGCGGTCAGAGCATTTTTCGAAGCAATAGGGGACGACTTTTACCCACCTCTGCGCACGCGACCCGCAGGTGACAATCTGGATACCTATATCAATAGATCTGCTAAGATTATTATCGCTGAGGATTCGGGTATTATCGGAGGGCTGATGCATAGCCAGTTCGGACTCGAGCTGCATGCAGAGCTGCTTGGTGTTGCACCTGGGCGACGCAAAGGTGTTGTCGCGTATCGTCTGCTGGAGGAGGCAGTCCATGCTTATACTGGGATAGCCCGCTTTGTAAGTGCGCAGACGCATGAGGGCAATCCGGCCATAGATCTCTACCGGCATCTGGGATTTCGGGAAACTGGCAGAGCACCTGACCCTGTGCTGAACCGGACCACTGTTCATCTCGAGGCTTCTATGCAAGATCTGCGGCAGTATTTTGGCGTGCCAGAACCCGGCATCCCGAAGCGGTACATCGCAGCTGCCGCATGCTGGGTCGGTGCAGCGGCGACCTGGTTTGCCTATTGTGTTGCGACCGGAAATACGGATCTGCCCAACATGATGCTCTATTAACCGTGATAGCTATGATTATACGCCACCCACGAGGAAGCGATGTCGAGCAGATATGGGATGCATTCTGCACAGCGCAGGTGTCTACAGCATCCGATGCCCCCACAGGGTTCTGCGAATATCATCTGCCGGAAGGAGCCATTGCTGCGCGTCTTGCAGATCAGAGCCATGTATTGGTGCTCAATAATGATGTTGGACGATTAGTCTCCTACATTATCGGGTATAGCATGCAGGATGCGGCGCGCATCCATCAAGCATATCCTGATCCGGTACTAGAGGCGCTATCCGGGATACCCGCAGATATGATCTATCTGGATCAGTTGTACTTGCGGTCCGGGTGGCGGGCGCATCACATCGGACAACTCATAGACACCTGGGAGTATGAGGCGCGCGCACAAGGAGCAGCCGGATTTCTTGGAGCTATTCCGATTGCCCCATGGAAAAACCGAAGCGCCATCGCGTTAGCCGCTCACCGAGGACTCTGCAGACAAGGCAGGGTCCAGGAACATGGAGTGACCCTAGGTATCTTTGGCAAAAGGTATC
>CAZMDB010000121.1:0-4353 GCA_964565095.1 uncultured Methanosarcinales archaeon
ACAAACCAGCAGAATAATCAGGTGAGCTGCCGATACAGGAACAGCCATCGCAGGAGCAACAGGGCGATACCTGCAGAGAAAAAGGTCACGCAGACCGCCTGATGAACCACAGATGTATGGTCGGCACTCACATCAGCAGGTCCCTCTACCAGCGGGTGCCAGGATATTCTACAGCACAAGCAACTTTAAATATGTATAGTATCCTCCGTGCAGATATGGCAAACCCCCGCATCCTTGTTGTCGACGACATGCAACCATTGGTCGATATGATACGCCGGTTTTTTCGCAAAGAATACACCGTTATCGGCATGCCGGACGCGACTGCTGCACTCAACTATGTGCGCCAGGGAGGCAATTATGACTGCGCCCTGATCGACCGCGAGCTGCCTGGACGACTGGACGGCAATCTCCTCTACCACCAACTCAAAAGAAGCAGGCCACACGCACCCGTCGTAATGATGTCGGGTTACAGCCAGCAAGGAAGCAATGCACACGCTGATGCGTATTTTCAGAAGCCGCTTGATATGCAACGCCTAGGAAACACTATCGAACGACTCCTGCTCACGACCCCACAAAAACAGAGCGATATCTATCATGGCCACACTACCTGGCTTCTCCAGAGCCGATCCTGAAATATTTTTAAATCACCTCCTTTTCTCCAGATACATGGACTTCACGATCCAGAAATCACGTCACTTGGAAAAGCTCGGCAGCCCCGACAACTCAAAAATTGGGTTACCTGACCCGCAGATCATGCCGTTGCTGGACACCCTCAACAGCCTGCCGGACTTCTATACCACTTCCAGTTGCGCCGGACGGATTATTCTAATGGACATCACTCCTGAACGCAAGAAGCACCAGACCGTCTGGCTCCACACCTCGCATGACCCATTGCCGGCTGATATCAGCCTTGAAAAGCGGAAAGGCAGGCGACGTATCGAAAGTTGTCAGGTATGGTTCAAGATGGAGTCGCCGATCCTGCATGTCTGCGCGCGCACCTTGCCTGCAGCCGAGCATCTGATCACGCTGTGTCACCAGGTAGGCATCAAGCACGCTGGGATCATCGGCACCAAGAAACGCATGATGGTCGAGATTTTCGATGCGGTACGCACTGAGGCCCTCATCGCTGCAGACGGAGATGTCCTTGTATCAGATGGCTACATCCGCCGCCTGGTCGAGGACGCGAATGCGAAACTGGAAGTGACACGTCACCGCCTTGCACGCCTTCGTGCGCTTCTGTAGGAATAGACCTGCTTTTGGCAAGAACCGACTCTTCTGCCCTGATACAATTTCTGGATGAGAGAGAAAAGGAAATAAGAAAAAAAGAAAGAGAAGACGCTTCTAGCGCCTCTTTGCCAGGAGATAGATCAGATAACCGATCACTACGCCGAGCACGATGATGAGAATTATCAACATGGTGACAAATGCCACATCATCCTCTTCTGCCACAGGCTGAGCGACCACAGGGCCGCCGGACACGCCGCCATCGGTCTGTCCTTGATCCTGCTGCCCCTGATCAGGTGGCGTGATGACTATGCTTCCATCAGAAGCATTGTTCTGTGAACCATTATCATCCTCATCCTGATCATCCTCCTCATCTTCCTGAGTACAATCCTCGACTGTCAGGGTCAGGTCACGGAACGCGGAAACATCATCGCCGTCCTCGTCCTCGAAATATACTATTCCCCGCAGTCGATAGTCGCCAGGTGCCTGAGAGTTGGATACCGCGAACGTGTACGAATCCCAGTAGCTGCGATCGCTCCTTTTCTGCTCAGCATCCTCAAGCCGGATACCTGTATAGATCTTATCGAGATCCAGCAGATTATTCTCGATCTGGAAACGGACACCTCTCTGGTCATCGCTTCCCTTGTTCTCCAGCAGGAAATCGATGGTAGCAACATCCCCCTGACAGACACGTGTCGGCAACACACTGTAATCCTCGATATCCACCTGACCTTCAGGAAGCTCAAACTCGATTTCCGCAGAATGCGTGAACCCATGTCGGGCACCATTCTCGTCAATGACTACGACATCGAAGTCGATCGTATACTCATCTCCATCCTCGATATCATCATCCAGGTCGAATCCTGTCGTGAAAGACTCTTCTTCGTCAGCATCGATATCGATATCTTCGCTATCATCATCAATATCAAGATCACGATCCGCATCGATATCGATCTCGACATCTTCGAAATCCAGCTCCTCATCTGAATCAAATGTGTTTGCCAGAGTCAGCAGCAGAGATAGGGTTGCTCGAGGCGGAATCTCGCTCAATTCTTCTTCGCAATCAAGCTCCAAATCCCACCAGTCGTTATCCTCGTCACAGTCGAACTCGTCGCCATCGACAATAAGCACAAATTCGTCCATCTCGAGCATGTTCTCTACATAGAAACCGAATCGCTGATTTTGGGAAGTGCCGTCATTGGCCTCGAACCTGATGTCGACCGAGTGTTCTTGCTCATTGAAAGAACTGTCGATTGCATCCAGATCACTAGGCACAAGCACCGAAATCAGAATATCCTTGGTGCTGTTGGCATTCATAATGATCGGATCATCTGGGCTGACCCAGTTGCCTAGCCGGCCATCGACCCTGTACCTGTATGAAGAATTCAGATCATCTGTGAGCGGATCGGTGAAAAGGAATGAAGGACTAAAGGTCAGTCCTGTGATATTGAAGGATTCATTCCCTGCTTGGATCCTCGCCGTAAATGTCACGTACTCCAGTTCGTCTATGTCATCAAGTTCATCATCTCTGCCCTCGGGCAGCGGATTGCTGCGCCGCACTGCGTCCTCAAGCTCCAGACTACTACCTGACACTGAGAAATCCACAGCAAAAGCTGAAGATACCAAAAGGACAAACATCGCAAGCACCATAATAACTAGCTTTTTCATTTGCATTCCCCCTTACCTATCAACAAATAGGAATAAGTTACAACTATAGAGTGGGAGTTGTATATAAATATTACGCTTACTACTCCAGCCTTCTCCGTCGAGAACAAGAATGTTGCCGCGATTTATAAAAATACAGGAAAAGAACGTACATCCAGCAGCAACATCCACACCACCTGCAGAGGGACCGATTGCACATAACCACGCCCCTACCACCTCTGTGCAAGGAGGCTATGCGAAAAGCATACGAACTCCGACGAGCAACACACCTGCAGCCAAGAAGTGCAACAAGGCCGGAAAGTGTGGATGAGAAGCAGACCTACGTGCAATGGATCCACCCGATAAGCCGATAGATCCTTGCCAAGGCCAGCATGCTGATGCCATGATGCGGAATGCGCGTCAAGGCACCATGCATGGCCCGATGGGCACTTAACCTCTTTTTCCTGCGGAATCTCAATACCTGCACTGCCGCCCATCTCACAGCAATCTCATCATACGGCTTGAGATTCAAGGATGATTAGTTCCCGCCAGAAAAATTGAAGATCTTGCTCAGATCCGTACTCTCCTTCTCCTCTTTGGAAAGCCCGACACCGCGCGAAGAATTCGACTCCACCGGCACCTCGCGGGTAGTTTCCGGTTGCGGAGGAGCATCTGCCTCGGTATTGATCGCATTACCTGCCGTCTCTCCGATAAACCCTGTCTCCTGGACCTCTGCAGCGTTTGATGACTGATCCGGAGATTCGACCTGCTGCACTTCCTGCTGTATCCGCTGCGCAGGAATCTCCTGTCCAGCTGGGGCAGGCGCCTGCAATTCTTTCTCCACCATCTGCTCGTCCTGCGGGTGCGCATCCGGCTCTTGCCTGATCTGACTCAACTGGTCATGGACCTGCGTTTCGGTTGTACCATCCGAAGCCATCAGATTGTTCAGAGACGCTTCTGAAGAAAGCACATCATCAGACGAGACTGGAGCACCCGCCTCCACCGAAGCGATCCTCTCCTCCAGCTTGCCGATCCTCTGATGCAGCGTCTCGATCACCTGTTGTTTATCTGTGAGCTGCTGTTGAAGATGATCGATGCGTTCATGCACCGTGGTCAACTGCGCTGGCTGTGGAGCCGCCATTTCTCGCGATTCCGGGGGAGGCTGGGGCGGTGGATCCATCTGGCCCTCCGCATCGGGTGTCTCCTCGTCTTCTGTAGTCTCTAACCGCACGTCAAAATCCTGCACGGGTTGTTGCTGTATCTCTTGAGTCTCTTGCGCCTGCTGTGGCTCTGCCGCCGGCAACGCAGCCTCGACCTTTTCTGCTTGCGTCACTTCTGCTTGCGTGACATCGGCCTGTGGCTCCGTCCCTTCTGACTTTGCCCGCTGCTTTGCGTAGTGCTGCTTCATCTCCTCGTTATACCGAGTATGCTGATCCACTACTTTCTTACTGGCGGACAGCATCTCCGATGCCATCTTGTGCGCGT
>CAZMDB010000122.1:0-4148 GCA_964565095.1 uncultured Methanosarcinales archaeon
TTTCATTTTCAAACATTGAAAATCCTGGATTTTCATATGCACTATTTTCTCTTCTACATTCGGAGATACTGTCTCTGCCACAACGCTTTTAAATCCTGCGCGTCGGGTCTCTCCCATGTTCATTCGCACTAAAAAGATACACTCCGGGCATTATGCCTATCTTGTCCAGAATGAATGGACAAAAAAAGGTTCCCGGCAAAAGACCAAGGCGTATCTAGGGCGTATCTTCCATTTTGGCGAGGTCGATCATCATTGTCCTCAAGATTTTGCGTCCACTTCGGAATTCCTTACAAAATGCTTCCATTCGCTTCTTCTGAAGATGGGATTTTCTGAAGAGAAGGGAACGTACTCCAAAGATGACCTCTATGTGGACCTCAGACGCCATTGCGTACAACGGAAGAATCGCCCGGCGGTACTGGCAGCCAACCAAGGCTTCCTCTGCGAGCACACGCTCAAGGAAGCATACCGGTTGACCCATTCCGCACATGTGGCACAACTGCAGAAAGCAGGCACCAATCTCGGTCTGGCGCTTGCGAATACTCTTGTTGCTGCCGGACTTCTTATCGACGAGAACGCCTTTATACAGCTCTATGGACAAATAGTGCCTAAATAATCTGCATCTCATCTCTCACAAGAGAGCTCTCTGGTCGAAAGAAAAGAAGCATTGAGAATGATCAGGAACGAATGGGACATCTTCAGATAGAGGGAGCGTACTCCTACACGGAATGGCTCGAGATACAGCATCCTAATGATGCGATACCGGATGTGTGCATTGCAATACGTCGAGCATGGATTATGCAATCGTATGCACCCTTATTCAGGCACAACGTACATGTAGGAAGCGCTGTTATCCTGCCAATCCCATCTGATCAGCCTACGCTGGCTCCTGCAAACTTACCAGCACGGGAGAACATCAAAGACGCCTTGACAGGACAACCTTCTTGAAATTCGGGTCCAGAAAAAACCTCTTCACCCCATCAGAAGTCATTTCCTGTATCTGCACGCCCTGCTTCCGGAGCTGGCACAGTATGGTCTTGACCGTCGAGGCTGATTTTCCATATTGCACCGCAAGATCCCGGTATGACAGTTTCTGATCAGTCGAGGCAAGAATGGCAAGCAGTGATTTCTGCGCGGGAGTCAACCGATAGGCAATCTGCCTTAGTGGGCGAGCTTCCTCAGCATGATGTCGCATATGGGATCTATCCTCACTTTTCTCCTCTTCCAGAAAACCGATCGAAGGTCGTGGCCGTGGCATCTCTTTCATCTTCTCAACAGCTTTGCCAACAGCTTCGGAAATCCTGGCATCGATCTGGTCAGCAGTCAATAGGTCCTTGTCCGACTGAGACTCCAGCTCTTTTATCCGCCCATGCAGGGATACGATATGCTTGTTATACTGCGCGAAAATCTGCTGCAGGTGGCTTCGAAGACGTCCGACATCTTCAGAAACGTTCTCATACTTCTCATCCTTCTTATCTGCCATCACATGCAACGACTGGATCTTGGTATCGATCCTCGCCATCACCTTTTCAGCCGCCTGATCAGAATGACCCTTCAGTTCATTCCGGAGATCCTGCATATCGCGTTCCAGTGCCTCACTTTTCTGATGAAGGAAGCTATGCCATTGAGAAGTATGTCCATGCAGATGCTGCACGTGTGCCTGCAGAGCACCAATATCCTGCGCTACATTCTCGAACCCCTTTTTGACAGGAGCCATCTTATGCAGAATATGCCTGCGAATATATCGATCCACTACCCCCTTCATACCACTTCTTCCCATCTTATAGTATTTATAGGTATCGTTTAAACGTCTCAACGACTATCAACGAACGTTTAAACGTTTAAACGGCCGTTTAAACGACTTGATTTTCCATCTCTCGTCGACAAATAACACAAAAAACGCATCCTGAAAAGCGCCGTTTAAACGACGTTTAGACGCGTCTAAACGTTTCAACGGAAAAAGAGAGAAAAACAGACCCGATCAAGCATATTTTCCATCAAATAACCTAATTCAGCAAAAAACGTCGAGTTTAGAGCTTAATCCTTGCGTGCTAATGTGCTTGACTAACACACAGGAGATACTAGCACAAAGATATCTTTAAATATACAGATATCCATGAAATCTCCATGGATGCAACAATCACGTTTCTCGGGACTGCTGGTGATTCTACCGTCATGGGGAAACAGCTGGCCGCTTCAGGGGGAATTGTTCTGACTGATGGAACATTCCAGATACACCTGAATCCTGGTCCTGGATCCCTAGTGCAGGCAAAGCGGCACGGAATCAATGTAAGAAATACTGATGTTCTTCTCGCTTCTGAGAACCTGCCTTTACAGACAGGAGACCTCAACGCATCAGTGGAAGCTATGACACTTGGCGGGCTTGATCGCAAGGGTGTTCTTCTGGCACCGCCAGGAGTCGTCGAGGGAAGTGAGCGTTACACACCTACACTTAGCATCCAGCAGGCTGAACACCTTGAACGGGTCATCAAACTACGCATCGGAGACAAAGTAGGGATCGGAGATATCACCATCCATCCGACTCAGACGTCTCTCGAAGAGGATTTGGCGATTGGTTACATCCTACGCACACCGCACTACTGCGTCGGTTACTGCGGACGTACCAGATATTCCAAGAAGATTGCGGGGCAATTCTCCCACTGCGACATTGTCATACTGCATTTCACCTTCGACGACCACAGCACTCTCGAGCAGGATAGTGAGAGCTGCATCAATCTCCTGAAAGATGCACAGCCCCGCCTGGCAATCATGACCGGATTCGGTGTCAAAGCTTTGCGAGAGGATGTCCTCAGCATCATCCGCTCTATGCACAAGGAAACAGGGATCCAATGCATGTCTGCAAAAGACGGCCTCTCTGTCAACCCTGCTTCCTATGCGAAGAAGGTGCGGCAGAAATCCCTGGATATGTGATTAGGTTCATCTCTTGTTCAGAGTCATAAAAGTTTTTAAACAAAGACCGAGAGAATTCAACGTATGGTCGACCAGAATCTTCTCAACTATATCTGGAGCTATCTCCAACAGGGATACGACCCACAGGCAATAAGGGATTCCCTTCTCAAGCAAGGATACGATGCGGAATCTGTCAAGGCTGCATTCGACACTATCTATGCTTCCTCGTATCATGAGGATATGAAGACTGGCCGCCAATCCGGCAAGACTCCCGCCCATTTTTCTGTCACTCCTACTGAGATTGTTGCCGCAGTGCTTATCCTGGTGGGGGCGTCGATCCTAGGCATCCTTTTCTTTGCTCTCTCAGGCAATGACGAGGAAGCTATCGATGCACACGACGTCCTTCCCTCGCCACAGCCCGATACTGCACTTGATGATAGCGAGCCTATAGAGGAACCACGGGACAGCAATACTACAGATAGCTCCAAGGATATATTCGATGATGGGTCTGATGAGCCGACAAGAGATTCCTCCATGGATGAATCCCCTGCATATGATAACGAAGATGTGAGTGGCTCGCTTCCTGAAGTTAGTATCCCCGAGCAACGTACTTTGTCGCGACTCGAGATTGAGCAGAATATCAAACAGTTGGCTGTCGAAGACCCTTTGCAGGCGGTCTCTTTCTGCCCACAGATCATTACGCGAAATGGGGAATTCAGCTGCTATTCCACAGTCGCACTACTCAGCAAACAACCAAAATTCTGTCAGTATATCACTGACGAAAAACAGAGCGACTTCTGCTACATGCAATTCGCCATCGAAGGCATCGGGACGGATGCTATCTGTTCACGCATCCAGGATGTGTACAGGAAGGAAAGTTGCCTTCAGTTGATCGCCCTCTATGCTGATTACAAAGATACCCGACAACGTGCTGATGAGGCTGGCATCATCGAGCGTGATTCTATCGAAGATGCGTTCACTGATAGCAGATTCGCCGATTCAGGGACTGATACCAATCAGACTCTTGAGAGCCCCACCAAATCTGATGTCCCTAGTGCCCCTTCTGATCAAGCCCCGAGTGTCTGACAAGCACCTGGGCGATACGGAATACAAGTTATTCTCCAGAGGCCACTGCATCGCAAAGGTTTATTAATGATATTTTCGTACAACTCCTTATGGCAGATCAACATATGAGTCAAGTGGATATTATTGCAGAACAGAAACAGAATTCACCTTTCTGC
>CAZMDB010000123.1:0-4115 GCA_964565095.1 uncultured Methanosarcinales archaeon
TTGGGGCGTACCTCGAGGATCATCTGAACTGGGATTCTCTCCCCGCTATTGGTCATGGGGCGTACGCGGAGATTTCGTCAAGGAGCCGGCAGCATATATTCTTGATCTGGGAGATCCTGAGATCCATGGCCTGATTGAGCAGGTCTTTAAGAGCCGCAAAAGCAGCAATGGCGGTATGGGGGTATTCCTGAAGCAATATTTAAGCCGGAACAAGGGGCGCGCGGTGGACGCCATGGGGCGGCTGTTCATGGATGATCCTCTCGGTGTCGGCATGATTGCAGGTGGTTGGGTCGCCAACAGGATGCGTGGTAAAAATGGACTCCCTCTGCATCACAGTCGCCTGGGGTATGCGGCTCTGACGGAGGCATTCTCCGCACTTCAGGGGCGACGGGTAAGAATCTGTGAGGGTCCTCCCTGGCCAGGCAATATCATGGATATGGATTCATTGGAGGATGTGACGCATATGGATACAGTGCTTCGGATGCGGCCGGATGTGTTTCTTTCTGACCACTATCTCGATAGATGTGCGGATGTTGCCCAAGATCTGCGCGCAGAGGTACCATTTTTGGCGGAATTCGAGGATCATGCGAATTGGTATGCTGCACGAGCAGGGATTCCTGAAAAGGTGTACGATGCATCTGAGGGATGGAATCTTTCCTGTTTCCCGCAGTACACGCCTGCTATGAATACGCGACTGGTCAGGCATCTTGCTGATCGGAAGAAATCTTTGCTGCAGGCTCGTATGTCTTTGTAGGACGCTTACCTGCAGAGGACCTTGAGACCAGGGAGCTCTTTGCCTTCGATAAATTGCAGGGAAGCGCCTCCCCCGGTAGAGATGTGAGTCATACGTCCATAGACACCGGCATTCTTCATAGCTTTGGTGGTGTCCCCCCCGCCGATAATCACAGTTTTGTCGGTATCTGCAAGATATCGGGCCAGGTCGTTGGTGCTGCTGTCAAACGGCTTCTTCTCGAACATGCCTACAGGGCCGTTCCAGAATATTGTTCTTGCATCCTGCAATTCCTGCGAGAAGAGTGCGGTGCTTTCCGGTCCGATGTCCAGTCCGATAGCATCTTTGGGTATCTGCTCTTTGGTTGCTGTCCGTGGGTTGTCTCCTTCTATGGAGTCAGCGATGGTGAAGTCGGTCGGAAGTATGAGTTTTTCCTTGTAGGTGTTTAAGAGTCGTTGTGCAAGTTCCAGCTTATCATCCTCGCACAGGCTCTTGCCGATCTCATATCCCTGAGCTTTGAGGAACGTGAACACGACTGCCCCCCCGAGAAGAAGTTTGTCTGATTTATTGAGCAGGGTCTCGAGTACCTCTATCTTGTCGCTGATCTTGGCGAATCCTACAATGGTTGCAAAGGGGTGTTCAGGGGTATCAGTCACCTTGGACAGCATCTCCACTTCCTGTTGAAGGATGAGCCCTGCATAACTGGGAAGATATCGGGGTATGCCGACCATAGAGGCATGAGCACGGTGTGCTGTGGCAAAGGCATTGCCCACATAGATGTCGGCGTAGCCTGCCAGATGTTTGGCAAAGTTCTCATCGTTGTTTTTTTCACCGGGATAGTAGCGGAGATTCTCGAGCAAGAGCACTTGCGGGGTTTCGGGCAAAGTGATTTGCAGACAGTCATCCACAAAGCCCACTTCCTGACCAAGGCGTTGCTCAAGCCACTCTTGCACAGGTTTGAGTGAGAGTGACTGGTCATTATCCTGTGGCTTGCCGTTATGTGCAATCAGGATCAGTTGCTTTGGACAGTGGTCCAGAATGTGCTGTATGGTCGGAAGGGACTTTATCAGCCTGTCATCATCCTTGATCGCGCCATCCTTGACGACATCATAGTCGACCCGCATGATGACTTTCTTGCCCTTGATTTCTGCTTCCTGAATGGGTTTGAGATCGTAGTGCATGCTCATCAGTCTCTTGTGCAGGTATATAACTATTGTTGTATCTTTCTGTATCCGTAGGAGTCCAGCTTTTCCTCAATATCTTGGTAACATTTACCGCAGATATATTCTCCTGCGACAAATTCCTCGTGGGTGACTTCAGCAAGGCAGAAATCCGGCATAGTGAATCTTTGTTTCTCTTCAGTATTCTCAAACTCGAAATCCACCAGCACCAGGCCCGCCAGAGGACCTTCGAATACGTCGATTTCTGCGCTGTGGCCTTCGCTGTCATATCGATACCGTTTCTTATGGGTCTTCCGGCCGTGTACCTGTGAGAGTACGGAGAATTCCTTTTCAGTAAGTGGGATAGTGTCTTCTCTCATTTTTGAAGGATCACCGTCGATGGGCTGTTTCTTGGTGATTTCCATCTGTCCGCCTTTCTTGCGTATCCTGAGACATGGGTGTCTGCTGTCTGCAGGGATGAAGATGTCAATGATCTCTTCACAGGGGCATGCGCGAAGATCGGGCAGATGTTTTGCGAGAAAGGTACGTTCCTGTTCAATCATAGAGTTGTTATTATAGGAAGTTATTTAAATATTTGATGAGCGTTTTTTCCTATGGTCCAGTATAAGAAAACATTCATCTCGGCCTTCAGTGGCGGAATCATCGGCGGCATCGTGGCTGCGATTTCTACCTTGTTGCCTTTCAATTTCTTTGACACGATGCTTGCAGCAGTCGCTCTGGGGGCGATTGTAGGGATCATGATAGACTTGGTCCAGAAACGGTGATCATATCTTTTTTGTGTGGACAAGTTCTGCAAATTTTTCGAAGCTCCTGTCATAGCTGGCTTCCACATCCCGCGGGAAGACGCAGGCGGGCAGTTGTCTTGCTGCCAGATGATGGGCAAGGCATTCACAGCAGATACCCTTTCGGGAACATCCGGGGTATGAGCAGGAGCATTGACTAAGATTTTCTTCTTTCTTGCATTGCATCGTATATCACCTGAAGGCTTTTTTCACAATCCTGTCGATCTTGCGTTTTTGCTTTTCGGTCAGGTCTCTGGCGTTACTTATAAGGTAACCTTTGCTCTTGATCCCGCAGAAACGCAGTATCGCAAAACGGATCAGTTTGAGTGGAAGACGCAAGGAGAGCCAGTTGAGGATGGTTGGGGCTCCGGTGGTCGCAAGGATGGTGGCATGCGCACTCAGCAGTCCTCGTGGAACCCCTTTGACATAACGGAACGCGAAGCCAGGTGTGAGGGTGCGGTCCAGAAATCCCTTGAGTATGGCTGGCATACTGCTCCACCAGACAGGATAAATAAAGACCAGATGGTCGCTTTTGGCTATGTATTCCTGGATCTTTTGGTTGCGATGCGATATTTCTGTGTTGCCTGCGGTGTAATGTTCGCTCTCATGCAGTACGGGATCGTACGCCATCTTGTAGAGGTCCATGATGTGAATCTCATTGTCAAAGTGCTTGAGTCGTTTTTTTGTCTGTTCGAGGATGTATTTGCAGTGTCCGTCCGTGTCGGGATGTGCGTAGATGATGAGATATTTCATAGGGTAGCAACTATCAGTGGTACATCATAAATGTTGTGGAAACTTTTCTGTTACCCCCCTGCGTTATGGGTTGTGAAATACTGTTCTCTGATATGTTTCTTGCTATCATTTCGGGCTTTTTTGAATCTTAAAATACGCTTCTCTTGTTCTCGTGTATAGATCCAGGTGCGTTGTTTCTTAGTTGAGATGTAGTTGAGATGTTATCTCCTCTTTTTACCGCACTCCTCTTGCCATTGGATTATGTATTGACAAATTTGACGTATCGTGGAGTAGAGAACTCGATGTATCCATAGAGCGAAGATGTTCAAATTCTGCCAGTAGAAAAAGGAGATGGGACCACCGGGATTTGAACCCGGGACCTCTTGATCTTCAGTCAAGCGCTCTCCCGCTGAGCTATGGTCCCAAAAAATGAAGGAAAAGATTCTATATGATCTCGTCGTCCATAGCTTCCATCACTTCTTCAGAAGCAGGCTCTTCTTCTTTTGGGGATTCATCTGCCCCTTCGCCTTTCTGGACTTCCATCTCTCCGAATTTTCCCCGGGAGAGTTGTTTTTTGCCCTGGAATTCATTGACCCAGCCTTTCTTGATGATCACAGTTTCTCCTACTTCCACTTTCTCGATCTCATCATTCCACAGGGTGAGGGTACCCTAGCCACTGTCTTCAGTGGC
>CAZMDB010000124.1:0-4103 GCA_964565095.1 uncultured Methanosarcinales archaeon
CAAAAAGATTAGTCATTGCTACCGGCAGCGTTCCGAAGCTGATCGATGTTCCGGGAGCCGGTGATGCAGACTATCTTACTAGGGAAACGATCTTTGATCTGGATGAACTGCCAAAAGAACTCGTTGTTATCGGTGGAAGCCCTTTGGGATTGGAGATTGCTCAAGCTTTCTGCCGCCTTGGCAGCAGAGTCACCGTTGTTGCTGAATCGGCAGTCTTGCCCGAATACCCCCGCGAGATTCAGCGCACTCTCCATGCGCATCTTGAAGAAGAGGGCGTGCATTTTATGCTGAATACCAAGATACTCCGATTTCCCTCCGCGCACAGCGTAATAGTACATAAAGGTGAACGCGATGTGATACTTCCCTTCAGTAAGGTGTTCATCGATGTGGGACGCCTGCCGGCGGTCAAGGATCTCAAACTGCATAAGGCCCATATCGCGGCTGACGCAGAAGGGCATATCCGTACTGACGGTACCCTGCGCACCTCCAACAAGGATATCTATGTCTGCGGAGAGGCAGCCGGAAAGACTTTCTTTACATATACGGCAGAATCTCAGACTCAACTTGTGATGACCAATCTGTTTTCCCCCATACCACGCGCACTGACCACCGATACTGTGTGTCGGGTGACCTACACCTCACCGCAGGCCGCAACATTCGGTGCGACGGAAGAAGAACTCAAAGCACAAGGAGATAAGTACGAGCGCCTGAAGATGGGTACGAGGATGGATGATCGGGGGGTATTTCCCGATGATGATACGGATGAGATACTGATCCTTCTGGTGTCACGTGGCAGACTTATGGGTGGCAGCATTATCGCAAAGAATGCGGAAGAAATCCTCCAAGAACTTGTCATGGCCAAATCTGCAGGAATCTGTACCCGTCAGATGCTGTCTTCATTGCAGCAATGCCCGACCAGGACCAGGAACTTGCAGTCTGCTCTTGCTGAATATGAATCCGATACATTGAAGTCATTGAGAAAACGCATCATGCACCTACTGTACTGAGGTTTTGAGATGGTTACAGCTACGCCAAAAACAGTCCCGGTGACTTTTGTCATCATGGGGGTCACAGGAGACCTGTCAAAGAAGAAACTGCTTCCTGCGCTTCACAGACTACTCTCCGACAAGAAAATCGATGACATCCTGATAGTCGGTATCGGTACGCGTGAGACTGATGAGGGAAACATCATCCGCGCATCCAGAGAAAGTGTGAATGATAAGTACGATGCGGCATGGAGGAAGATCGAAGAGAATCTGTTCTATTTCCCGCTTGATTTCTATGATGAAGAACGTTTTGCAGAATTGGCAACCTTTATCGATCAGAAAGAGAAAGAGAAAGGAATGCCAGGCAACCGCCTATTCTATCTTACCACCCTGCCCCAGCATTTTGATGTAATCACCCGATCTCTGTCCAAATTCGGCATCGCTCCCCATAGTGATAAACGATGGAGCAGAGTAGCATTCGAAAAGCCTTTCGGACATGACCTTCCCTCCGCACGGCATCTGAACAACGTGGTACATTCTGTCTTTCCAGAAGAACAGGTTTTCAGGGTGGATCACTATCTTGCCAAGGAGCTTGTGCAGAATATCGCGATCCTTCGTTTTTCCAATCGCATCTTCGAACCCATCTGGAGCCGCCATCACATCGAGCACATCCAGATCATCATAAGCGAGGATTACGGCACTGAAGGAAGAGGAAAGTTCTATGACCGGTACGGAGCGATCCGGGATGTTATCCAGAATCATGTTCTCCAGCTGCTTGCTCTGGTCACCATGGAAGAGCCAGCAGCACTGACGCCCGAGCATATCCACGATCGCAAACTGGAGATTCTGCAGTCACTCAAGTGCAAAGGGGGGTCCCATCTAGTACGTGGACAATACAGTGGTTACCGGACTGAAGAAGGGGTTGATAACAAAAGCACGACTGAGACAATGGCAGCCCTGAAACTGTATGTGGACACAGAACGATGGAATAACCTGCCTATCTACGTCCTGACTGGAAAGAAGATGTCCCGGAAGATGACCGCAATACATATCTATTTCAGATCTGCCAGGTGTACGTTGCAGAAGGTGTGCGCTTATGATCAGAATGTATTGACATTACAGATCACACCGCAACGTGGCGTATATCTGAGGCTGAACGGGAAGGCACCGGGAAAACGTGAGATTGCTCCTATCAAGCTGGACTTCTGTCACGAATGCACGTTTGGTCCCAATACTCCGGAAGCGTACGAGAACGTCTTTTCCGATATCATCGAGAACAATACCTCGGGATTCATCCGAGGTGATGAGATTGAAGCTGCTTGGAAATTTGTGGATCGGCTGCTTGCACTTGATGTGCCTGTGGTAGAATACCGTCCCGGGGAACTGCCTGAAGCGTCCATCCAACTCCTCAGACATGAGGGAAATGCATGGGATCTGTCCCCACGTTTTCCAGACGCCTGAATCCTCAGTTTTTTATATCTTGAAAACATTGTGATTTTTTGGGGGGAAGACTCTATGGATAGAACTACTGATATGGAAGAAGACAAGACGATGGCTGCCGAAGATGCGCTCGAATCAGCGGAAGAAGGGGTCCGTGCTGTCAGGAAAAAAACTGAAGAGGCGCGCAAGAATCTGGGTCGGCGCTACGCTGATGCACGTATGAAGCTGCAGGACAATATGGAAAAGACCAGGACCAATATACGCAGACATCCGGGACGCGCCATTGCTATCTCAGCTGCGGCGGGTGCAGTCGTCGGTGGTGTGGTTGTTGCAGCAGCACGTCATATGCATAGGAAGCGCTAGTGCCTGATCTTTCCGCTCTGCCAGGCTTTCAGGATGCGACGGGCCATCCTGTCGGTATCAGGTTCATTGCCTTTCTTGATGACATGCTGCTGTACCGCAATCTGCTCTAATGTATGGTATGCATCATGCTGGACATCTATGCCATAATGACCTTCAATGACTCCTGGGAACTGTTTCATCATCCTCTGGACAGTCACATCGGGGTGCTTGACCTGTGTCGCATCGACAGCCCCTATTGTGGCATGTTTCTGGTCTGATTGTTCTTTATACGGCAGGACTCCCGGGGTGTCGAGAAGCATGATGCGATTATCAGCTTTTACGCGCTGCACACCCTTCGTATAACCACTTATGCTGCTTGCCGGAGCGGAACGCGCTCCTTTGAGCGCATTGATCAGCGATGACTTGCCTACGTTCGGGTAACCGAGAATACCGACCACTACTTTTTTGGTGTCTTTACCAGCGCGCTTGGCCTCTACAAGTATCTGCGTGCGCAGCATGGTAGTCCCGTAATGCTTGAGTGCAGAAACGAAAACTGCAGGACGCAACTGTTTTTTCGTCTTTTCGACTGCGTGCTTCGGAACAAGATCGCATTTTGTCAGTACATAGATGAGTGGCTTGCCTGCTGCTCGCACTTTCTCTTCTATCTCGGTGTTACGTGTCTGATCCGGCATCCGGGCATCCAGCACCATGAGCAGGACATCTGCATCGGAGATGACCTTGTTGACAATCTGCCAGAAGCTACGCGCCATGGATCAACTGGATTCTTAATGAGCTTAAAAATGTTCTGACAAGTATCGCAGAATAGGAGGTTTGGTAGACTCTAAAGATCTGCAGCCTTTCAATGACCATGGCAAGACTTTTAAACATGGGAAACAGTACTGATTACTGGAGCATATCCATGATTCTTCGAAGAGGTCGAGGCTCGAAATGAGCAAAGACGATTCGATTACACTATCAGGAGATTATGAACAGCAGAGGCCCTATGAATCCATGCGCAGGGAATGTGATTCAATCCTTAAGGAAACCGGAGTCATGGATATTTGCATCCGATGTTCCACAAGCGAACCATTTGGCAGACGCTCGCGCAAAGGTTGCTGTGCTTTGTGCATGTATCTGGGAGAGATGGTATGCACCACCCTATGCCTGGCGTGCAAGCTTTGGTTCTGTTCAGAAAAGCTACGGCAAAAAATCCTGTCTTCTGCTCATGGGCCCCGATGGGTGGAAATCGAGAATATCGTATTCGACAACCACCGTAGCAGGAAGCTGTTCGGCAGAGTGGTAAATGGTCACAGGATGACCCTGCAGGATCTATTC
>CAZMDB010000125.1:0-4017 GCA_964565095.1 uncultured Methanosarcinales archaeon
GAGATGCAGAATTGGCAGAAGCGTTGCAGGATAAATATGGTGATCTGTCGGAGGAAAATAGAAATGAAGAGATCCAGCGAATGGGTGAGAAGTACCGACAATGGAGGGAAGTTTGGGGAAATCCACCAAAGGATAGTGCTGATGAAACTCGAATGCGTAGTGCTTTTCTAAAAGCAATGCGAGGAAACTTACAAAAAACAGACCTGCGAGGGGTACGCAGTGACAGAATGATTTTCTTTTTGAATGATCGTGAAAACGTTCAACAATTCCAACCAGGTGCTTGGACAAGAAATAGGGTAAGGAGTGAAGATGCTTATGCTGAAGTTATTTCAAAGTTTAGTGGATTACAAATTGGCAACAATAAAAGAATGGGGCAGTATTTCGATGATACAATAATTAAGGATAATGAATATTTTGTCAAAAATGACGATGGAAAATATGTCAAATTAGCTCAAAAATCACCTGATGGCAAGCGAATTACGATCTACGATCCAGAGACTGGAGATCCTGTATACAAGGTAGATCGCAGCAAGCAGGAATATACTGTGGTGTTGGATCCTAGCAACAACGTTGTCGGTGTGCGTCCAGACAAAGGTACGTTGATGCAGAATAAAGACAACAAGATGCTCACGCTTCTTAAGTATGACGGAGGGCATCTCACTTTTGACGGCAAACCGATAGATAATATTGAATCAGGCAAGATTACATTTGCAGATGGGAAAGGAACTGCGACATTCAAAGACGATGAAGAAAATTATCGTATTACAGAAGTGGAAGAAGGTAGAGAAAAGATCCAATACCGCTATTTGGTCGGGGACGAATTGAGCAAGGATAAGATAGAAGAGAACAAAGAAAAAGATACATCAGTCTTTACCTATGTCGGAGCAGATGGTAGCAGGATCAATCTGGAAGGAGATGTCAGGGAGAATGTTCAGTATGATACAAGAACCGTTGCAACAGGAGTGCAATCTATGCGTTCGTTAGATGTAGCAGACACGATACAGATGAAGGGTGGAATAGAGACAGCGTCAGGAGGAGTGGGTGTTTTGAGGGAAGAAAACTCAGACTATACATCCTTACGATCAGAAATGACAGAAATTGATAAAGACATAAAAGATACCCTTAATGCATTCACAACATATAAAGATTTATCAGAACCCGACAAAACTATCATTGAAAATTTAGAAAAAGAGTATGAAGAATTACTTGATCGGAAAGAAGCTTTATCCCTTGAACTGGATTCTACTCCTCAATTAACGGAAAACAAAGAGCCAGGTGGAACTAAATCAGCACAAGATCTCAAACTCACAGGGCACACTCGCGATGCAGATTACGGCATGTTCTGGACAGACAGAAGCATCCCGATCACCGGTCAGGTCGTGGACGGATCGTTCATGGCATATCGTTCAGAAGAAGGTGGTCTGTTCAGTAAGGACACCACGACCCGTATCGTCACCACTGATCTAGAAAGAGGTCAATCCATCACAACGCATATCTCTGATTTTACTGCAACGCAAGACCTGCCTTCACTGAAGACACAGATAGAAAATCTACAAAACTCCCAAACAATAACTCCTGAAGATTGGACCAAAACATTCGGTAAGGACGCTCAAGTCACCTATCAAGGTGTTGGCCCATTCAATGGCAAGCCAGCTCAAGTCACCGGCACCGCCAACATGGATGACGGTAAACAAGTCACTGCATCGGCAGTGTACACGTCCACTGAGAAGGGGCGCCCGAAGCTTTCGGGTTTCCGCTACAAGGTCGGTGACCAGCCAGTGATCAAAGGTGTCTTCAAGCAGAGTTTTGGGAAGGACAAGGGTGACTTTGTAGAAGTTGATGGAAAAACCTACAAGGTAAGACGCGATCATAACGGATTTGTGGATTCGGTCAAGACAGCCGATGGTGAGAAAGTTGATGAGGCCACAGCCGATAAGCTTGAGTCAGCCATAGAAGGCATGCGTATCGCGCAGAACAACGCATATTGGGAGAACAGAGAGAAGCAGCTGGCAGTCAAGCGCGGCGGCGGACCTGTGCTCCATAAATTCTTTGACAAGATCGATATTGCCAGCAAATGGGCTGGCTCATTCCATGGCTACAGCAGTTTGTTCATGGAAGAAGAATCATTGAAAGAGTGGCGAGAATCAGTCGATCGTGTCTTTGCTTCACTGAACCTCGGTGCAGAGTATTGGTCATCGACCATCTGCGCCAACAAACTCGATATGCCGGCAGGACAGCAGGTCGCCTATTCATTCGGACCGAACCCGTACGACCAGACCAGCACCGGAGGAGGTGTCATGGTCAGCGCCACCTGCGCAGGACAACGGCAGAAGGTGGTCACACCGTTCGGGGAGGAGATCTATCTGTATCAGGTCACGTTCATGAGCAGGAATCCATCTGATAATGAGATGCAGATGAATGTCGAGCTACGCGGACCGGATGGCAATGTCTATGTATTCAGAGAAGATCAACCAGTCCAGGCAGGTGAAGTCCTGTCGCGCTTTGGCAAGAATGCCTTTGCACAGCAATCGCCTAATCTATATACTGAATGCTGCGTACATATGGTCAACGGACCACCGATGGCAGTAGGCAGTAATCCGGTCTGCAACCGTATCGCAGAACCCGATACCACTCCCACAGTCATAAAGGGTCCGGAGTCACAAGGAGGCGCACAGCAGGGAGCACCTGCTGCTCAACAGCAACCAGAATACAATATCATATGAGGATTGAGCGATGGAATATCATAAGAATCTTTGGAGTGATCTGAAAAGTAGCATCAGTCAGAATTATGTCTATGTCCTGTTGATGGATATCATCATGCTGATCGGGCTACAGGTGTTGCCTTGGATCTATATCAGGATACTCTCCATGGATCCGGTCATCGGGTTCATCACTGATAACCGGTTATTAGCGCTCAATCCTGAGAATATTCCTGAGAATCTGGTGAGGGACACGTACATCTTCATCGGCAAGTCCATCGTGCTGACGATACTGCTTGTGGTGGCACTCTTCTACCTGTACTGCTATACACGATCCGCATTATGGCACTATGTGGCGGAACGGAAACTGACTTTGAAGCATAGGAAGCTCTTTGTCAGGGGCAACCTTCTCTGGTTCTGTGTCGGTGTCTTGCCATTTGTCCTGATCCTGATGCTGATGAGTTTCACATTTGATCTTGTCAGGTTCCTGACACAATCGCTCATTGTCAATGTCATCCTGCAATTGCTGGTAGCGGCCATCCTTCTGCTTTTCCTGAATATGACGTATGTATTCTACTATGAACTCATCAGGCATCGACAGGTGCGCACCGCACTAGAATCAATGATCGATCTGGGTGTCAAGAAATTTCATCATTTTCTGGGTCCATATATCATCGCATTCATCGGCGTGACAGTTCTGTACCAGGCAGGGCTTTGGCTCATGGCCCGCCTGATGTTTGCTCTCAATCTCTATGGACAGTGGTGGAGCACTTTCTATACGCTTTGGTCCATCGTGTTGGGTTTGCTCCTGCTGGCATGGCTGCGGTTTTTCGTGGATGCGGTGGTGCAGAGGCTGAGTCCGCACCCGAGGATACGAAAGAAAAAAAGCAAGAGAAAGACAAAGAGACCTAGATTGAAAGGTAAGTTGGTCAAGTATCAATGATTATTTGGCTATTCTTAGGCGACTTACGAATGTCATAATCTCTTTCCATCCTTGTACCCGTGTCACATTCTCCGGCAGGTCATCAATCTGATTCCATGGCTGATTGAACAATAGCACAGGGATATCCGTACAGTCGCAGGCATAGCTCAATGCATCATCGATCAAAATGTCCGCAGAAATCTCCCGGCATATAGCGGTCTTGGTGCTGGTGGTCTGGTCAGGCATGTACTGCCCGGTCATGTGTATAGTGCCAAAAACCTCAGGGAAGTGTGTATCCAGCCATTCCCGGGTGATCTGTCGCGTGAATTCAGGTCGTGAAGTCACAATCACCAACGTATGATTTTTAGCCAGTTGCGGTATGACCTTTGTTGCATC
>CAZMDB010000126.1:0-3949 GCA_964565095.1 uncultured Methanosarcinales archaeon
GTTGGTTTTTTCTCTAAACTTTAAAGTGGTTAAAACTCATCGGAGATACTGCAAATGGCTCTGCTGCTGCATCAGTCTCCAAAACCGGAAGCATTCCTGTGAGAATACTGCAACTGTCAATCTACGGCTTGAGAGTAAGTGCGATCGGACAATGGTCAGATCCCAGAACCTCTGGAAGGATTATTGATTTCTGCACCCATTGCTCAATACTTTTTTCCACCGCAAAATAATCGATACGCCACCCGATGTTGCGAGCCCGTGCATTATGCATGTAGCTCCACCATGTATAATGGCCGTTGCCTTCTGTGAACAGACGGAACGTATCCACATAACCTTCTTCCAGAAACTTAGTGAACCAGGCTCTTTCTTTAGGAGTGAACCCTGCATTCTTCACGTTATCCTTGGGCCGGGCGATGTCATCCTCCGTGTGCGCCACATTGAAGTCACCTGTCATTATGAGCGGACGGGCAAACTCGCTGCGTATCTGCTTGATTGCCTGCTGATACTTCTGGTTGAATCTCAACTTGAACTCCATACGACTCAGATCGCGGGATGAATGGGGGAAATAGGTGTTGATGAGCACAAACTCCTCAAAAACCAGCGCAAGAAACCTTCCCTCCCTGTCAAACTCTTCTACACCGATACCTTCAATGACTGATTCGGGTTTTCTCTTTGACAAGAATCCCACGCCGCTATACCCCTTCTTCTCTGCAAAATGCCAGTATTTGTGATAACCTTCCAAAGCATGGATCGCTTCCGGGATCTTTTCGGGTGAGGCCTTCAGTTCCTGGAAACAATAGATATCCGCATCGTTCTCAGAGATGAAGTCCATCATGCCTTTTCGTACACAGGCATTGATCCCATTGATGTTCCAGCTGACAATCTTCATAGTATTTTTTGAATGAGACAACAACATTTAAAAGAATATCTATCACCAGTCTCCTCATGAAAAAAGCGATTCTTATCATACGCGACGGTTGGGGACATGGAGCGCACACTGAAGGGAATGCGATTGCACATGCACATACACCCAATCATGATACCTACAAGGAGAAATATCCGTCTGCAGTCATCCAGTGCACAGGAAATGCTGTAGGGAATCCTGAAGGGGTACAGGGAGGATCTGAAGTCGGGCACCTGACAATGGGTGCAGGCAGGATCGTCTGGCAACCGTATGAACTGATCAATCAGGCTATCAAGAATGGTGAATTTTTCCAGAATGAGGAGCTTCTCTCCGCAATTGCTCATTGCAAAACGGAAAAGAGTTCCCTGCATCTGAATGGACTGTTCTCTGATCAGGGAATACATGCAGACTATCGTCATATGATAGAAATCCTTGAACTATGTAAACAGCAGAATTTTGAAAATGTATATATCCATCTGACGTTGGACGGACGTGATGTTCCTGAAAGAAGCGCTCTAGGTTTTCTGGAAAAATTGGAAGAAGAACTCACTCGTATCGGCATAGGAAAGATCGCTTCACTTGCAGGCCGCTACTATACTATGGACCGTGATACCAACTGGGACCGCACAAGGAAAGCGTACGAGAGCATGGTCGATGGCAAAGGATTCACTGCATCATCAGCACGTAAAGCTATTGAGGAAGCATATAAGCGGGGTGACAAGACCGATTATTATGTGCAACCTACCGTCATAATGCAAGATGGGTCTCCGGTGGCATCGGTCACAGACGGTGACGCATTCATCTGGTATAATTTTAGATCTGATCGGTCTCGCCAAATCACGCAGATGTTCAATCATATGCCAGAGGCTCCTGATGATGTGACTAAAGTTGATGTATATTATGTATGCATGAGCAGCTATGATTCGAAATGGAATCTTCCAGTAGCATTCCAGCAAGAAGAAGTGAACAACAATCTTGGTGAGACTATAGGGAAGAGAGGATTGAAGCAGTTACGTATTGCTGAAACGGAAAAATACGCTCATGTCACATTCTTTTTCAATAGTCAGAAAGAAGAACCCAACAAGGGAGAACAACGTATGCTTGTCCCTTCCCCAAAAGTACCCTCTTATGATCAGAAGCCAGAGATGTCCGCCTATGAGATCACTGAAAAGCTTCTGCCTGAAATCGGAGCATATGACCTGATTGTTGTCAACTTTGCCAACCCTGACCTTGTAGGTCATAGTGGTGTTTTCGATGCTGCTGTCAGAGCCTGCGAAGTTGTTGATGAATGTGTAGGGAAAGTTATTGACACGGCACTGGAGGAAGACTATGCCGTTCTTCTTATGGCAGATCATGGGAATGCCGATCATATGAAATATGAGGATGGCTCACCTGATCCCAGCCATGGTTTTAATCCAGTGCTGATGCATCTCATCGGTGCTCAAAATGCAGACGTACGTGATGGAGGGATGAAGGATATCGCTCCAACTGTCCTAGATATCATGGGTATTGATAAGCCTGATGAGATGAGTGGTGAAAGCCTGCTAATAAGACGGTGATCCGGATACTATACGCTCCCATAATCAATATGCTTAAATAGTACTATCCATCTTACATACAAGATACCGCATGCAGAATCCATTCAAAGGCGCTACACTTGCTGTCATCAAGGATTTTTCTGCGGATCAGCGTCGGTATATCTTTACGCATGCACTACGTCTCAAAAATGCAATAGCAAAAAACACTCAGAGTGTGCTGGATGAGTATAGGATCAACAATCCTGATCTTGGCATCAATCTGGTTTTCCTTGAAGACAGTACACGGACAAAAGAATCTTTTCTCAATGCTGCAAAATTCCATAGAGCGAAGGTCAATATATTCGATGCGACTCATTCCTCTTTCAATAAGAAAGAAAGCTATGCCGATACCTTCAATATGCTGACAGGATATGACAATAGTATCTTTATCGTACGCAGTAAACTGGAAGGGGTATGCCGATGGCTAGAGCGATCTGGTGCCGAGTATGCCAAGCGCAACAGTCTTGAAATCCCTACATTCATCAACGGGGGCGACGGCAAGCACGAGCACCCGACTCAAGAGTTGCTTGATGAATTCACTTTTTTCGAACAAAAGAAAGGTGATACCTCCCGCCTGCATCTCGCCCTGGTGGGGGATCTCTTCCATGGACGCACAGTGCATTCGAAAGTGTATGGATTGACTGCATTCGATAATGTGGAAGTCGATTGTATTGCTCCTGATGAACTGCAGATGCCGGGTCAGTATCTGAAGCAGATGCGTCAGAATGGATTTAAAGTGCGGACCTTCTCTTCCATCGAGCAATATATTGCACAGGGTCATGTAGCGGATATGTGGTATTTTACCCGCCCTCAGCTTGAACGGATGGGGGAAGATATCCTCCGTCGTCAGGACGATCTTCGTGCTACAATCACCTTCAGAGAAGAATTCATGAAGACCCTCCCTCCACAGACCCGGTTCTATCATCCGCTCCCACGTCACCGGGAGCATCCAACCATCCCTTTCTGGCTGGATGAGACCGATCTGAACGGCTGGGAACAACAGTCGCAGAACGGGTACTATATCAGGATTGTGCTGCTTGCTGCTATTGCAGGAAAGCTCGGTGATGATTTTTCAGGAAGCTTGCCAAGTAAGCCGCACTATGACGAGGAGTTCATATCTCAGGTGGATATCAAGAGCGGCACCCCGAAAAAGATCCACCAAGGCATCCTGCCGCTGGACAAGGGCGTTGTCATCGACCATATTTCCAAAGGAGACACACCTGAACGCATCTGGGCTTATCTAGATACGGTCAGGCGCGTACTGGGGTTCAACGATATCGGATACTGCGGTGTAGTACGCTCTCACACTGATAAGATGTACAAAGGCATGATCTCATTGCCCGCACACAAGGGATTTACCAAACGCGAGATGAAGATGATTGCAGCCATCACTCCAGGGTGTACGCTTAATGTCATTGATGATTCTGTAGTGGCGTTCAAATACCGCATGCGGATGCCGCCCAGAATC
>CAZMDB010000127.1:0-2086 GCA_964565095.1 uncultured Methanosarcinales archaeon
GGTATGTTGCTTGCCAAGAGGGCCAAGGAGCTGGTGCAGGCGGAAGTGGATATGATTACAGTAAGCATAGATGGTCCTGAGGATATCCATGATCGGATACGAGGAGTCAGGGGAGCTTTCCGTCGTGCTGCAGAGGGTGTCAATGCCTTACGTCAGGAGAAGCGGTCGCAATCCAAAGGGAAGCATCCATTGCTCAAAGCATTCTGCACAATCACTCCTGACAATCAGGAGCATCTGGAGAGAATGATAGATGTGGCAGAGGAGTTTGATCTTTTCCACTGTACTTTCATCCATCCCATGACGGTAGAGAAAGAAGCTGGAGATAGGTATGCACGCGTGGTCGCTGAGGAGTTCGCCCAGGAGGGAAGCTGTTGGCAGGGGTTTTGCACTGGGCTCAAAGAGAAGATGGATGTGGACGTCCTTAAGCAGCAGAAGCGTCGCATCGAAGCTTCCAAAATCTGCTCGATGCGCCCAGCCTTAGATGAGCGACAGATGCATGCCTATTATGAAACGAATCAGTACCTTGAGTCCAAATGCGTGGTTCCGTGGACATGGATGAGTGTGCATCATGATGGTTCTGTGGTGGTGTGTCCTGATTTTCCTGACATCCGGTGCGGAAACATCCGTGATGCCAGTTTCAATAAAATCTGGAATGGTACGACGATGAAGAAAGCACGGGCGCTCTTGCAGCAGAAGCCATTACCCATCTGCGCAAGATGCTGCAAGGTCTTCGGGTTTTAGTGATGGCGCGCGGCAGATCCACAGATCCGGCGAGCATTCTTCTGATTACACCCAATCTGCCTACGGATATCAATAGGAATCGTTCCTTGTATACGTTGCGAGCGCTTGCGCGGGACAATAAGGTGCATCTTGTTACATTTGTCAGAAGGAGAAGAGATATCCCGAAGGAACTTGAGGAGTTGTGCGCTTCGATCCAGTGCGTGTATCATCCGACCTGGAAGGCGTTGCTCAACTGTGTGCGTGGCATCTTTTCCAAGGTTCCTATCCGCGTCTCTTATTTCTGGTCACGACAGATGCGGGAAGTGGTGCGGCGACATATCTCGCAAGGAGTGGATCTCATATATGCCAAACGCATGCGCATGGGGGAGTTTGTGCCGGAGGATTGTCCTGTACCTACTATCATTGACGGGACTGATTGCATGACCATGATGTACGAGCGGTCTCTTGCTTATGCGAAAGGGCTGATGCGTCTGATAAATGGCATGGAAGCCCGTCGTCTACGCACATATGAGCCGCGACTGTTGCAGCGGTTCGACAAGGTGATTCTTTGCTCTGAGGTGGACAAGAGATTCTTATGCGACATGTACCGCCAGAAGAACGAGCGTCCTCCTTCGATCCAGGTTCTTCCTAATATCACTGACGAGAGGAAGTATAGGCCTCGTGGTCTGGTGGAGAAAAACTATATCCTGTTCTCTGCGGTGATGCACAAGGCCCGGGCCTATTTCAATGAGGATGCCGTGATGCATTTCTATCGGACTGCATGGCAGAGGATCCGCACGACCGGAGTTGCCTGGTACATTGTAGGTCCGAATCCCAGCAGGGCAGTGCGTGCGCTTGCCCGGAAGGATCCACAGATAGTGGTCACCGGATTCGTAGATGATATTGCGCGCTACATTGAGCAGGCGAAGTTGGTGGTCGTGCCTTTGCGGTTCGGGGCCGGAACCAAGTTCCGTATCCTCCATGCATTCCTGCTTAAGCGTCCTGTGGTGATGACATCAGTGGCATCGGAAGGCTTGGGGTTGACGGGCAAGGAATGCCGCATCGTGGATGATCCTGAAGCGTTCGCATCGGAGTGTGTGCGCCTGCTGGAAGATGAGAAGTTGCGTCGTAAGCTAGGCAATAAGGCAGAGCGATTTGTCAAAAATCGCTATGTCCATGGTGTTTTTTTTCACAAAATGCAAGATATTCTGAGATCTGTCCTGAGAATAGAAGACTTTAAAAAATGATAGTATTCCGTATATAAAGATGCAACGCGCACAGACCTCTACGGAGTACCTGATCATCATGGCAGTAGTCATCATCATGGCTATCATAGTAGTCTCAGTAGTCGGCGGCATCCCGTCGT
>CAZMDB010000127.1:2186-3848 GCA_964565095.1 uncultured Methanosarcinales archaeon
TCAAGATCGGTGCTGAAGATGCGTCTCCTGCGGGGTTGCCATGGACTTTGCAGCCGGGAGAGAGCAGGAAGGCAGTAGCGTACGCGGCGATAGAGGACTATAAGCAGAAGGAGGTTCCTCTTACCATTAATTATACCAACGTAAAGACCAGTGCGGCCTTTTCTCAGGACACAGAGGTGGCTTACGATGTGCCGAGTGTTGTTTTGCAGGACGATCTGGTCGGCGTCTGGCATTTTGATGATGCGTCCTGGACAGATAGTGATTTTGTCAAAGATAGTTCGGGCAACGGCAACCATCTGACGAATGATACATCCGGTGTCAGTCAGGTCAGTGGTAAATTCGGCAGCGCGGCAGATCTTGCCGGTGGGTGGAATGCGCTTATGCGTACGACATTCTCTCCTGTACTTACGGATGATATGACGGCGTGCATGTGGATAAATCTTGCGACTTCAGGGGAGTACGGCCTGTTCGGTCTAGAATATATGTCTGGGTTCGATAGAGCATCTTTTAACGTCGTTTCTGAGGATATCGGCAGTTCAGGGTATTCGGAGCCGCATTTCGTAGTCAAGATAGGCACCTCAGAGTTCGGAACTGGTGGCAAGGATTATCCAAAAGCGACGGATCATAGTATGGCGATCAATACCTGGAACCATTTGTGCGTGTCTTTTGTGTCGTCCACAGGTACGACTTCAATCTACACCAATGGAAATCTTGCTTTGGCGTCTGCGCCGTATGGATCGTACAGCATCGCTCATGATCTGCTCGAGATTACGATAGGGAATACTGATAGTACGGCAGCCGGATTGGATGGGAAGGTCGATGAAGTGATCTTCTGGAAGAGGGCACTTTCTGCGTCCGAGATCCGGGATGTGTATAGTGCGGGGATCTAAGATGGTAAGGATAGGTAAGGTTCTACTTGCTACACATGTGTGTCTGGCTCCTATGCGTGGCGTGTGCTGTCCGTCATTCCGTCAGCTTTGTGAGGGAGAAGGTGCTGGGCTGGTGGCTACGCAGGTATTCTGGAGTTGGGAGAGAGATTCCTGGAAGGATCGATTGGAAGTAGAGTGCCGGAGAGGCAGTGGCCCATTGATGGTGCAGATAGGGGGAAATGATCCCGAGGAATTGTCTGCAGTTGTGCGCGATGTTGAGCCATATGCGGATATTATAGACCTCAACGCCGGATGCCCTGACAATGAAGTCTGCGGCAGGAAATCTGGTGCTTTCCTCCAGCTGCATCCTGATCAGCTGGAGCGTGCGGTGCGTGCGATAATGGCTGTCACCAATAAACCAGTGACAGTCAAGCTGCGCAGCGGATGGGATGAGGAGCGCAAGAATGCGGTCGAGGTCTGCAGGCGTCTGGAGTCATTGGGCGTTGCTGCAGTCACTGTCCATGCAAGGACCAGGAAACAGCGTTATGCCGGGAAGGCCGACTGGAGTCAGATACGCTTTGTCAAAGAAGCAGTTAAAATTCCAGTGATCGGGAATGGTGACATTGCGTCATCCAAGGATGCACAACGGATGATTGAGATGACTGGGTGCGACGCACTGATGATCGGGCGGGCTGCTCAGGGTAATCCCGGAGTCTTCAGGAGTATAGTATCATCAGGTGCGCAGCTCAACCGCACCGACCAGTTGGCATTGCTTTGTCGATTCATGGAGTCA
>CAZMDB010000128.1:0-3766 GCA_964565095.1 uncultured Methanosarcinales archaeon
TCGCATCGACATATGATTCGGATGCTGCAGGAGAGACGACAAAACAGTCGCTCTGGCTACAGAAACCATCGCTCGCAAATGAGGTTGTAGCGCCTGAATCACAAAGGCTTCCCTGGCTGCAGCTCCCGCAGTCATCATGGAACTTATCGGTGGCATAATCATGGCAGACATCACCGTCAGTGTCACATCCCTCAATCGTACAGAGACCGTCAGCAGCATAGTTGCCGCCGCTTTCCGGCATGGAATCACAAGTATCGCCCAAAGGATCCAGGATGGCATCAAGTGAGCAAGAACTGCAATCATCATAATAGACGCCATCATCATTGCAGATGTGCCCTGTCTCATCGCACACATTGCCTTGTGCACACGTTCCTGTCTGAGTGAAAGCTGTCGTCGAGTTCATCAACGACGTACATTGATATCCTGTCGCTCCAGAACAGATATTAGTACAATCGCTTCCAGCACCGAAGCCACAGGAGAGCGGAGGTGTCTGAGCGCAGTCTTGGTCGCCGTAGGTCAGGCCGTCCTGTTCAAAACCATTGTCATCAACATCTGCATCGCACATATGGCCATCATAGGAGACATCATAGACACCTGTCCTGAAATCAATACCATCATAATAGACATGACCTTCAGCGCAGACCCACGCACCGCCATCATCTTTTGCGCAGATGCCGTTCCAGCCACCAGTGTTCCCATTATCGCATTTGAAACCATCATAAGCAGCCCTGCATGTACAGTCTCCATCATCAAAAGCACCGTTGTTATTGCTGTCAACATACAGATCTTCACAACAATGCTCACCTGCACAGAGTCCGCCCAGTGTCTCGGGAGTATAGCCATCTGGTCCAGGATTATTCTCACACTGTTCACCATCGCTTATCTCCGGCAAAGAGCAGTCACCATAGAGCTGGCTTGAATCTCCTGCAACTTCATCAGAATCGCAGGTCCAGATGCTGCCGTCATACGCACAGACACCATCCCAGGTACCATCAAAGTCGGAGTCGCATCGCTGGCCAGATGTGTCTGCAGAACAACCGCCACATGCATCGTTGTTTGAAGAGCCCGCCACAGCGCCTGTCTCATCAGCGTCACGGATATAGCTCGTACAGTAATCCTCGCAGCCACCAGTATTATAGCACCAACCAGTTCCATCAGTACCGAAAGGAGGCAGCTCATCACAGTCTGAATGCGCATTGCAACCCTCTTCACAGAGACCTTCCTCATCTGTCAGAGTACCGAAATCACAGACTCTGCACATGCTATCTCCAGGGCTTACATCGCATCGTTGATCACCCGGATCATATGAACCATCGCTGACATCATCACAATAGTAGCCATTTTCTTCAGCATCGTTGCAGACCTCTGTTTCGGTGCCGAATACAGATGAAGCACTAATTGAAGAAGAAGCATCAGAAGCATATTCAGTATAACAGGTGTTGTGGGATGTCCCGCCACAAACACCATCGGCGATATATGTTGGCGTCGTACCTTCCGAGTTGACGTTTGAATCGCATTCGTCCCCATAAGCAATTGCACCATCCGAACAATCAGAATAGTAAATAGCGCCAACCCTTGCAACTTCATCAGCATCACAGGTATCAGACGCGCAAATACCATCAGCAAGATTATCCGCATCCGTTGTATCGCAGACTACACCGCTGCTATCGCAGCCACAGATGATATCATCACCAGAGATGGCAGTGCCTGAAGAAGAACTTGGTTCTCGTACGTCATCATTACAGTAGGTACCATCTACTACCCACTGGCTTATCGCAGAGCAGTATGTGTCATCAGAGATGACAACGCCGTCGCAGCATGCATTGGCACCATCTGTTCCAGTATCCCAATCCTCGCCCGCATCATCACCACAACAGTTGCCGCCACTACAACCTTGCGAGCCACAGTATGATGCCTGGCTGATCCACTCTTCGCCAAGGCATTCACAGTCATTTTGGTCTCCGTCCCAGTTGACATTGTAGGCATCTTGCCATCCAGTATTAATATTACTGTTAACGCAAGATGGAAGATTACCTTGATCATTACCTATCTCATTCTCACCGTCCGTACCAAGGGCAGCACGCACTCTTATGTAATATTGATATGTTCCCTCTTCAGCACACCAGTTTGGATCTGCTTCAGTCCCTATGTTTGCAGAAAAATCCCGATTACAACGGGATCGACCCGAAGAGCCAGAATGGGTTATGGTGTAACAGCTATAATGACCACTTGCTGTTGCACTTGTCCAATCTATGAGCCAATCACCACTGGGGTCCCTGACAAGATAATTGGCTGATGATGCTCGGTATTGGTAACAGCCATCATCCCCAGCAACAGAATAGACATAGGAAGCTCCAAGCAGCAAAAAAAGAAGGATGATTGATGCTAAGCGGACCCTCATAGTGTTTTTTTATTTTGCAGATATATAAATATTACTAGAAGAGTCATATGAGGAAAAGACTCATACAAAAATGCACTTGTTCGATAAATCAATCTCTTACAGGGATGAGCTCATCAAACCCGAACTTCTCAGGATACTCACGCCAGAGGCCTTCACATTTGCTGTCATACTTGCACTGCTTTCACTTCGGTCCTTTAAGTTTCATGAAATCAAGCCTTGAAGTTTTATAGTTGTCGATGCTGCGGTCATATTCTTCAATACGAGTTTCAGGCATATACTGTTCAGCAACGAATTCTTCATAACCCTCCATAAAACAGTAAGGGACGGCTTCGACCATAACGCCCACATTTCCTTTGACAGCGATATCGATCCCTTCTTTGATATACGGCGCTGCTAAAGAGATCCTTGGAACCATGCTCTCAAAATTTTTTTCCGCATTGCCAAGAGCGTGAACAAACGCATACTGAAACTGATCAACACCAAGATCTACCATCAGTTGTGCAAATTTAGGTGCATGACGATAATTAGGTTTGACGACGACATGATTGACTATGACATATTGCCCAAGAGCTTTAAGATTCTTTATTCCTTGAAGAGTCTGCTCAAAGGACTCTGCAGATGTAAGATAGTCATGCAATTCTTTGATGTGCCCATGCAAAGCAGGCGAGAACTCATTTGCGCCGGCTACAATTATTTTCCTGCAAAAATCCATGTGTGAGAACATTCTTCCATTTGATTGGATCTGGATGATTTCATATCCAAGCTTCTTTGCTTCTCTGACAAGCTTGATGCAATCAGGCCGAACAGTGAATTCTCCACCTGTGAATACAACCCCTGTACATCCTGTCTCGCGACCCTTTCTCAGGTCATCAATGACGGATTCATAAGGTTTATTCTTTAACTGTTTGTTATGTGCTTGGACACAGAATAAGCAGTTGTTGTTACAAAGATAGCCTGTCTTTATATCTATTCTGCGCATAGCAAGAAACCCGTAGATTAAAAGTGACTTAAGAGTATAAAAAACTATTCTTGAGAGATGTAGTCTGCAAATTTATTTCTTACATCTTCATCCATTTCATAGAGCTCAGGAATTCCCGGATAAACATCAGGCCACCGTGAGAGGAGCTTGCGCTCTTCAGGATTATGCAGGATTATATTCATAATGAAATCGAACATGCCTTTATGGATCTTATGCCGATAGTTTGCATTGATGTTGGCGACGAATCCTTTCTTTTCCTCATAGACCTCGAACGGACAGATACCACAATACGGCGTCCAAGGGCATTTGTCGTCGCATCCGTAACTGCTGAGATTAGAGATTGACATCATGGTCTTGGATACTGGATGATTGAGGAGATCATCATA
>CAZMDB010000129.1:0-3642 GCA_964565095.1 uncultured Methanosarcinales archaeon
AAACCCTCAGCGAGTTTTCCGCTGTAAGAGATGAAGTCATGTATAACAAGCGTGAAGGCTTCGAGGATAAGCTGCCTGGAGGATCGCCGTCATCTTCCAGCCCAACAGAGAGGACCGCATTGAACCTAGTCACTAACAGACGACTAAAGCGCATGGGCGATACAGTGCTGGCAATAAGCAAAGTATTGGATAACCTGGAACCGGCTAAGTTCAATTTTGTTCGTGAGTATTACTGGAATAACAGATATACAATTGTTGGCGCTGCCAATAAAATTGGGTGCGCAGAAAGGACAGCGTATCACTGGCGAGATCAAATATGTAAAACTATTGCAGAGGAAATGGGGCTGGTGGATTAGCATGATGCAGAAAGATTGCATGTTTTTTGCGATATTATCTCCTATACTTCTAGTGTGGGGCAAAGCCCCAAAAATTGATATCGTCGCGAGAGGGGGAAGTTATGCCCAACCAATCGTGTAGAAATTATATGTATGAGTGCTGGCATTGTGGTTGCCCTGTTGTAAGCACATCTTCAAGGCCAATTTTAAGAGTTTTCTGCCAAGAATGCCGAGACAAACACGATGAGATCTTTGAGGAGAAAAAACAGGAGTACATAAAACTAAAAACAGAGATGATGTATGAAAGGTCTTTGAGGTACTTAGAGGCGCAAGAATGCTGCCTTGCTCACTACAAAGACGCTGCTGATGCGGTGTATGATCTGGCATCAAAAAACCCTGAGAAATTCCAGAGCGCTCCAGAAATGATGGCTGCAATGGAGCTAATACGGAACCATGTGAAAATCAAAATGCAATACAAGATCAATAGACACACCATTGATATATTGATTCCAAGCATGAAGGTCGGGTTGGAAATCGATGGCTACAACCACAAATTCAAAGTTTTAAAGGATAGCCAGCGGGACGTGGCCCTGGTGAATGAATTGGGGCCAGGGTGGGAGATCATTCGTATACCAACCAAGTACATAGAGGCGAATGTGAAACAACTCATCCATGCGATCAAAGAGCTGTATAGCGAAAAACAAAGATTGAGATCTAAGCATAACGGGTTTGTACCTACGTACTTTTCAGATCGGGACAAAGCATTGCAGAAAGAATTTGAGGAGCAGGCAAAGCCGTTTAAGGTGAAGAAGAAAGAGAAATCTCCCTATAGATAATTCCCAGAAGTACCTCCTTTGGGGGCCGGCTGACTACCGGCCCTTTTTGATGCGAATAATTATGTGGGGGTGCGCTCCGGTTGTGAGAGTAAGCAGTCACTAGCAGATCACTCGACATCAGCCGGACCACCTTAACCCAAAATAAACCAGGAGGATTTTATGACTCCATCAGACTGGATACAGCGAGCCGTTGAACTAAAAAAACAAGGCGTATCGTGGACGAAACTACCGCAGGAACTGGAAAACGAATACGGGGTGTCTTTTGACTTCAACGGTGTCCGCAGCGCAGTCAGGCGTCATCCCTGGTATAAACAGCGAAATGGTGAGTCTCAAGAGATCGCCAGTATCCCCGATGCGCTTATGGCAGCGTTAAAAACTGGAAGCACAAAAGAAAAGGCATGCAAGAAACTCGGCATCAGCAAGCGAGTATTAGATGCATCACTTGACGATATCCGCGAGAGTGGTTACTTGATCGATGATGACGGAGAGAATATTTGTCTGTGTCGCACTGTTGTGCCTGAGGACAATTACCATGAATGTAAATGGTCCGGCGACAAGATTATTCGGTTTGCGCTGTGCGGTGATCAGCAGAGTGGCAGCAAGTACACACAACACACTCACTTGCACCATTTCTATGACCTGCTTGAGCGAGAAGGGGTTACGGATGTTTACCACACAGGAGATATGTTCGAGGGAGAGAAGATGCGTCCCGGGCATGAGTACGAAATCCATGTGCATGGTGTTGACGACAATATCGATTTTGCAGAGCGCACGTATCCGCAGAGAGAAAACATTACAACATACTTCATCACAGGCAATCATTGCCATAGCTTTATCAAGCGGTCTGGTTGTGATGTGGGAATGCTTTTAGCTGCCAGACGGCCGGATATGATTTATCTGGGTAAGAGCAACGCAACGATCCATCTGACGCCTAACTGCAAGCTGGATCTGGCGCATCCTTTAGATGGCACGTCCTATGCGCTTAGTTACAAGACGCAAAAGATGATTGATGCAATGCAAGGCGGCGAGAAGCCTAACATCCTCGCAATCGGGCATTACCACAAAGCCGAGTATCTACCGAACTACAGAAACCTACATGCTTTCCAGACGGGTACATTCCAGGCGCAAACCGCATGGATGAGAGGTAAGCAGTTAGCAGCAATGGTCGGCGGCTGGATCATCGAGGTGCACGTAGACGATAGCGGCACAATAACAAGGTGCAAGGGAGAGTTCATCCCGTACTACAAGATGATTAAGGATGACTGGCGGAATTGGGTATAGCAGCAGGTAAAGTTCTTAGTGAGGACGTGATGGCATGGCCAAAAGCAAATGGCTTTCAATCAAAGATAGGTTGCATGAGGTCGAGAAGTGGGCGAGGGATGGGCTGACCGAAGTTGAGATCGGAAAGAACCTTGGCATCAGCCATCAAACCATGAATCGGTATAAAAACAATTATAGTGAATTTTGTGACGCCATTAAAAGAGGCAGACAGTCATGTGTGAAGCAAATAGAAAATGCCTTGGTGAAACGCGCATTAGGTTTCGAGTATGAAGAGGTCAAGACCTACATCAAGGATGAGGAAGGTAAGACCACCAGATACACCGAGAAAACAAAGAAGTATGCACCACCTGATGTCGGGGCTTGTGCCATTCTGCTGAAGAATAAGGACCGGGGCAATTGGGCGAATGATCCGGCAAAGCTGGACCTGGACCGGGAGCTGTTGGAGATGAAAAAAGAGATGGAGAAGATGAGGAATTTCTGATGAGTGATAAGCTCGAACGGTTCTACTGGACAAAGGCATGGCGTGATCTGTCCCACCGGTTGAAAGTGGAGCGGGGCGGCAAGTGTGAGCGGACGGGTGAAACCTTCCTGGATATGTCCAAACTGATTGCACACCACAAGATTGAATTGACTGAGGATAACGTGGATGATCCGGGCGTGGCACTGAACCCGGACAACATTGAGATCATCAGCTTTGATGAACATAACAGGGAGCATAGACGCTTTGGGCATAAGCAGCAGGTGTACATTGTGTGGGGATCGCCACTGTCAGGCAAGACCACACTGGTCCGAGAGCTTATGCGGGTAGGTGATATTGTCCTTGATATGGATATGTTATGGCAGGCAGTGACAATGCAGCCGGGGAACATTAAACCTGACAATGTGCGGTTCAATGTGTTCAAAATGCGGGATGATTTACTGGACCAGATCAAGACCAGGTATGGCAACTGGTACGACGCATACATCATCGGAGGTTATCCTGACAAGTATGATCGGGAGAGGGTGGCACAGATGCTGGGCGCTGAACTGATCTACTGCGACAGTACACAGGAAGAATGTATCGAGCGGTTCAAACAGAGCGATAGGCCGGGTGTATGGCTGGATTTTATAATGGATTGGTGGAATAAGTATGAGGGGTAAGTAAGCCGCAAGCCCCCCGGGGGTGAGTGATTTAGGCAATGGCCGCCTAC
>CAZMDB010000130.1:0-3637 GCA_964565095.1 uncultured Methanosarcinales archaeon
ACGCACAAGCGGATCTCCGCCGGTGATACCGCACCCCTCTGCCCCGATCAGCTCACACTCTCTGGCCATCTCCTCGTAGTTCTCGATCGGCCATTCATCAGCCCACATCCGGTCTGCCCGACGGCTTTGGGAGAGAGGACAGTATGCGCAGTTATTGCCGCAGATGCCGGTCACATAGAGAACCATCTTTGCGCCTTTGACGCACAGCTGGCACCCTTTGGGCAGAGTTCCGACCGCAAAAGAATAGTATGGTGTGGATTTGATCTGACCTGGCATTCTCATTCTCCCGAACAGACTTCGGACTACTTATCCAGTTCCTGCTTCCACATCAGGCCGATCTGCATCGCAATCTTCTGAAACTTCTCAGAGACACGGTACGTCTTCTTGTAAAGATCGTAGGCAATAAGCCCCATGCTTTTCATCGGTGTCAGAATGCGATCATAGAACTGTCTCTTATTGTAGGAAAGCCGTACATTCTTACCCCTGTATCCTGGCTCATCAAGCTGTGTCTCCAGCTTCCCATCATGCAGTTGCGTCGCAAAGTAGGACATCTGCGTCTTGGTAATCTCGCCACCATTCTCCTTGATGAACTCGATAAGCACTTTGGCTACAATCTTCTGCTGCACCGTAGAGAAGATAATCTCATAAATGTCATCAGGCAGATTGAACTGATCGAATAATATGACCATGGTATCTCACTTCACTGCAGACGTATGCCTGCATCGAAAAGCGCCCTCAGCATACAAAGCAGTATACGTACGGCTACTTTTCCCCCCTTGCTGACTATAAGTGGGCAAATATTATATAAATGTTACTTTTTTGTATACCATTGGGGACATCTTCCATGCCATCTTCGGCAAATTCTATACTTCTGTATAGGAGTATTTTTATATTTCCCTCAGACCAGAGTGCACCATGGCCAAAAATCACCACATTCTTCCAGAGGACGGGAGGTTCCAGTACAACGTGCATCTCTATAAGCTGCCTGAGGACCAGCAATGGCAGGGGAACCTGCGCGCGCACTATGTCAGCGATCACGACGCCGATTATCAGACATTTTCAGAACAGGTCTTTTCCGCCGTCAATCTGGATTTCATGCTTCTGCCCACCTACGATACCCACTCAAGACATGTGGAGGACTGCCTGGACATGGCGTTACCGCTGCGCTGGGAGTTTGTCACTAATCCCCATTGCGCTCATCCTATCGTACGATCCTTTTCCCACGTGGCCCAAGCAATGTTTGCTTCTGATCTGGGACAGTTCGGGCACCTCTGCCAGTACCTGGAGTCTGACTTTGCAGAACAATTGCCAAGCATCGTAGGAGGCTCATATCGGACATTGAGTGCGGAAGAAATGCTGCATATACCGCCACATCATCTTTGCGCGCAGTTCCGCGCACATTTTTTTGATGAGATGCCGCGTGCAACCTTCTTTTTCTCCTACGACAACGTAGAGTCTGCCGGCGGACCGGCATTACGGACTGTAGCATGGCGGCGGCCGCGGTTCACTTTTGCGACCTCACCTTTCCAGCAGAAAGACTAGATGCTCTAGATATCCAGGTTCGTCACGTACTGAGCATTCTCCTGAATGAATGCACGCCTTTCTTCCACCTGATCACCCATAAGGATCGAGAATATGCGATCAGCCTCTATGGCATCCTCGATGGTCACCTGATTGAGAACGCGTCGATCCGGATCCATAGTAGTCTCCCACAACTGGGTAGGATTCATCTCTCCAAGACCTTTATAGCGTTGCACCGAGACACCCTGCTCTCCCATCTCCTTAAAGATGGCATCCTTCTCCCTATCATTGAGCGCGTAGCGCAATTTGCGTCCCTTCTTGATAAGATACAGCGGAGGCTGAGCAACATAGATATGCCCGCGTTCGATCAGTTCGCGGAAATGACGGAAGAAGAACGTGAGAATCAGCGTCGTGATGTGGGATCCATCAACATCCGAATCAGTCATGATAATGATTTTGTGATATCTGAGCTTGTCAATCTTGAAATCCTCGCCAATCCCTGTTCCTAATGCTGTGATCATGGTCACGATCTCATTTGAGGAATACACCTTGGTCAGTCGTGCCTTCTCCACATTGAGTATCTTTCCCCGCAGTGGCAATATCGCCTGGAACTCACGATTTCGTCCCTGCTTTGCAGAGCCACCCGCAGAATCCCCCTCTACCAAGTAGAGTTCGCACATCGCAGGATCACGATTGGAACAGTCGGCAAGCTTACCTGGCAACGAACTTGAATCCAAAGCTCCCTTGCGGCGTGTGAGGTCCCGGGCGCGACGAGCTGCCTCGCGGGCTTTTGCTGCATTAAGGATCTTACCTACAATGGTTTTGGCCACATCAGGATGCTCCTCAAGGAATCGCTGCAATCCTTCGAAGACAGTCGAATCCACAATCCCTTTGACCGAAGAATTTCCCAGCTTCGTCTTGGTCTGCCCTTCGAATTGAGGGTCCGGGATCTTAACAGAGACGACAGCGGTCATCCCTTCCCGCATATCCTCACTTGTCAGCTTCGGGTCGGAATCCTTGACCATGTTCTGCGAAGACGCATACGAATTGACTGTTCGTGTCAAAGCGCTGCGGAAACCAGAAAGATGAGTCCCGCCTTCTATAGTATTGATATTGTTGGCAAAAGAGAAAAGATTCTCTCCATACGACTCATTGTACTGAAGCGCGACTTCCACATCGATATCATCTTTCTCCTTATGCACATAGATGGGATCATGCAGAGGGCTCTTGTTCTGATTGAGAAACTCTACGAACGACATGATACCTCCATCATACTTGAACGAATGACTCTTCCTGGCTTCCTTCTCGGCATCACGCTCATCAAGGATATCTATATGCACGCCCTTATTGAGGAATGCCAGTTCACGCAGGCGCGCTGAAAGAGTGTCGAAATGAAAGATTGTCTCATCAAAAATCTCAGAATCCGGCCAGAACTGTACAAACGTACCAGTCTTCTCGGAAGTTCCCTGCTCTGTGACCGGGCCCTCTGGCTCTCCACGTACATATGCCTGGACGTAGACCTTGCCGTTCCTGTTCACCCGGACCTGCAACCTTTCAGACAAGGCATTGACCACACTTATTCCCACACCATGCAGTCCTCCAGATACCTTGTATGAATCTGAATCGAACTTACCACCTGCGTGCAGTTTTGTCATAACTACCTCGAGCGCTGACACATTGTATTGCGGATGAGGTGCAACCGGGATGCCCCGTCCATCATCCTGCACACTGACACTGCCATCCTCATGCAATGTTACCACGATCGTGCTACAATGTCCTGCCAGTGCCTCATCTATGCTGTTATCAACGACTTCATAGACCATGTGATGCAAACCACGGAGGGATGTACTGCCGATGTACATGCCCGGGCGCTTGCGTACTGCCGAAAGACCCGTAAGCACCGTGATGTTTCCGGAATCGTACTCCGGCTGTGTATCCTTCTTAGGAGCCTGATCCTGCCCCTCCTGTCTGTGATTCTCGTCCATGAAGAAACCCCTAGTATAGCCCTATTCTGCTATGCAAGAAAGTGCATGTATTGTTTATAAGGTTTGTGGTGACAGCCAGTATCTCCGAATACAGAAGAGAAAATAGTGCATATGAAAATCCAGGATTTTCA
>CAZMDB010000131.1:0-3548 GCA_964565095.1 uncultured Methanosarcinales archaeon
CTCGCCCATGAGCTCTACTCCCACCTCATCCCCACCTTTATAGTAGGATATACCAACAGCGGTAGTATACACGGCAGCATCTTCAGGAAGTTCCAAAATCTTCTTGAGATACGAATTCAACCCCGATAACGCCTCGTAAAACTCAGGCCTGGGACTGTCCCCGGACTTGATTGTCTGCTCATCATACTCCCCTTTGGTGTTCAACACACCATAGCGGATCTCAAGCTTCTTACCCCGCTTGATCATTATGATTTTCACCCGCGACCTCCTCTTGTGATTGAGAAAAAAGATGTAATGTAAGCTGTTCCACCCGACCTTCAAGATGGGTTACAATCTGATCTACCTTGTGATCACACCTGGCAATGAGATTTTGCATGGATAGAAGAATGTCTTCACCCATAACCTCATCAGGAATATTGTCAAACAGAATATACCTACCGAATTTTACCTTGCAGCTTCCATCCTTGCATACCTGAAGAGTAATCTGCATCTGGTTCATACTTTTCCGGAATCTACGCATCCTGCGAACCTTAACCTCTATTGGATTTGCCACCCCTGCGCCTCCTCTCAGCCTCATACCCAGCCTTGATTGCCCTCCTGATCACCTCTGCATCGGGAACTTCGATCCGACTCCGACCAGATTCCCGGGCCACCTTTTCCTCAAAAAAGCTCAGCACCTCCCGGTCACTGCCAATTGGAGTAAACAAGATCTTGCTCGCCTCCACAATATTTTTTGTTTTTCTTCTCGACATTTCCTAAATCAACTCCTTGTTTGTGTGGGTGCCGGGCGAACACTTTATGTCTAGTCGTCCTCTGCGGTTTCCAGTGCCGCCCAGCTTAGCACCACACCTACAATATATATTCATTCCATTTGATATGTATAGTTATTTTTCTTTTTTTGCAACTTTTTTTCGTGGTACCACACTTTTTAATACTGGCCATGTTGGATCTGCCATATCAAACACCAGCTTCATCCCATTATGGTATGCAATGTCCTCTTTTAGCTCTCCCACGTCCAGGGCCTCTCGGCACATTCTAAGAAGCCAGGAATACAAACCTTCTCCATTTTTAGCAGATTCCACCCACATCCTTCTGCACCTCAATGATGCCCTGTCTATTGCATGATTAGATATTTCAAGGTCAGGTATCCTTGTCCCCCTGCGGTCCAACTCAGCCCTTGCTACTCCTTTCCAATAACCATCAGCCTCCCGACACATCCAAGTAAGGTATCCTACTGGAACACGAGTGATAAGTTTGCCCCTGTGCTTTTTCCCAAATTCAAGAATAAGATTGTGAGTATCCATATCCGCTACCCTTCCAGTACATCTATCTGGACACGCATCATTACCGTTACTGATGTATCTTCTTTACCATATCCCCGCCCCTTTATCTGTTTAGTGAGAATATATCTTTCACTTCCTTCTGTGTGACTTACCCGGCCACGCTCGAAGATAAGATCTGCATTACTCTTACCCTCTTCATTCTTCCAATCTTTCAACCATCCGAACGCCTTCTCAATAATTGTTCGAACCCCTTCCTTTTCAGGTATCATTATTCCCTCCCCAGAGTATGGATTCCCCACATGGGCGATATCCCCAATAAATCGTGTCCTGCAAGCTGTTCCAATTCTATCCCGTTTTCAGTAATAGCATACCTGAATTGTCCGAATTCATCCGAATACTCGCCACTCTTAGAATACACCTCCAGAAATATCACTTCTCCAGCCAGGTCATAACTTCCGGTATACGTCACTATTTCCGCCCCGGAATAATCCCACCTACCTATAAACCACATCCCGCCTTCACCTAAAAACAACCGTACATTCTGGTTATCAAGTTGTTTTGTGTATGCCCCAGAGCAGTTAAGAATGCTTTCTTCAGCATCTTTCCCATCTACACCTGCAGGACCAACAGGTCCAGTGCAGCCCATAACCAGAAGTAGTGCAATTACACCAACCATGTTTTTTACTGTAACCTGCTTCATCCTTCAACCTCCTCAAGTTTGGGTTCAATCTTGGATATTGTCCAGCCCTATCAGATCATCCGCCACAATCTCCCGCGCCCGTTGTTCGGCCCATGCCAGCTCATGCTCCGGGATTGCATCACCGTACAGCGTCCGCAAGTGCTGCATGGTCCCCTCCCGTTCTTTGTCCAGTGCCGATTTGCACCGCTCGCATATTTCATCATCGGACACCGCCCCGCATATCTCGCACTCTATATGACAGGGCGGCTCTGGCCTATAATATGTCCGGCCGCATATGCACAGAGTCGGTGTACCAGTATTGTTGTCTCGGTCTATGTGCAGGCGGTATTGTCTAGCCATTGTGGGCCCCCACGTAGGCGGTGAGTTTTTCGATTGTCACACCACACGGGGCGCACTTGTATTTCTTTTCAAATGTTGTGCATTTTGTTTTTCCGTACCCACAAGATGAACATATTCCAAGGTTGCTCCACCGAACTGCCTCCACCATCTCCCGCACGTCATCCAGCCGGATCGCTTTCGGGTGGGCGGTGTTCCACTCCTGATCCGCCCGCTCTCTAGTGCTGCATAAACCAGTGCTGTTTCCGCAACAGGTGCATCTCCTATATACACCAATACATTTTCCTAATTTCAGTGAATGGCAAAGATTTGCCTCTCCCCCGCACCCGCACTTATTCAATTCCAATGATAACGCCCCCATTTTTAATAATCTGATGACTGTGCTTTATATCTCTTCTGGCAATTGCCCTACATGATGGGCAAGCAGACTGATCACCAGCATAAAACATATGGATCACGTACGGCTTGCCGCAAATTGGGCATTTTACTGTTTGTTCACTCATCGGTGGCCTCCTGTTTTGGTGTTTTGGGAAGTGGCATCCAGTGAGTGTATGCCCCAAGAACAACGCCCATTCCACCGTACTTTGACCAGTATTTGTGTCCGAAATCGCTAAGATATACGCAGTCCTGCCTGCACCTGTCAAAATCTCCAGATACACATTCAAACTCATTGACATTGATGCACACTACCGGCTGGTTGATCTCCGGTAATCTCTCAGAGCATGGAATCCAGACCCTCTCCCTCAGCTCCGCGTTCTCCGCTTCGAGGGCGGTGATTCTGGATGCTACTTCAACGGCGAAGTCTCCTGCAAGCTTACCCTGTATATATCTTGAAAATGTCTTGTCTGTGAAATGGCCGCGCATTTGGTTTAACAAGTAATTTCTTGCTTGATCGATTTTATTCTCACTCATCCCGCCCGCCTTTCTTTCTAAGAGCTCGCCTTTGTGCTCGGTTCATTCCGGTAAACACAAACCCTGATCCTGTTTTTTTGAAATCACTATGCTTAGAATCCGGTTCTCTACCGTTTGACACATAAGCGGGACAATCCACATTGCAAGTTTCGTATGTGCAATTTACCGGGCAGTTACCCCGATTTGCACAGCTTCTTTCTCCCCAGCTCATCCCTCACCCCTTTCGCGCTCTGATTGCGTCCATGATTACGTCAATCTCTACCTCTGTTAATTTCCATTTCCAGCGCCCTCTCAGCACCTCCTCCACCACCGACAGC
>CAZMDB010000132.1:0-3507 GCA_964565095.1 uncultured Methanosarcinales archaeon
TTGATATCGATATGCTCTCCGCAGTGTTCCTCTGGCTACTGCTGATATTCATGATGATTGTTGCAGCCATCGTAGAGAATCAGCGGGAAGAGTTGGGCATCATCGTCTCAGAACATATCAAGGAAGCAAAGATCCTGCAACAGATCAACAAATCAAGCCTTGAAGAGATCAGGCTTCTGCGTGAAGAGATAAAGCTTCTCAATAGCGGAGCCAAAAAACGCAAATAAGCACCACCGACCGTCTCGTACTTCTTGTTTTCGAGCATTAACATCTCCTGTTACAGGCAATACTGTCGTACAAATTGAATCATAAAGTCCGAATATTCTACGTTTTGCGTTACCAATATGTAAGAATACCCCTGATGATCTAACAATATTTTTCCGTATTCTTCAGATTTCTCGACGATATCAAATTAAGTAATTAGTTAAGTATAGTAATTTTTATAAATGAATAATTTCATTACTATATTTATTAAGTTAAGTAATTAACTTAACAAAACATTTAAATATTAGTATAGGGAAAAGTATACTAATATGGAACTGGAATCACTCTTCGTGTCAACGAAGTGGGATGTGCTTCAGGCGGTCGCCAAACGCCCGATGTCACCACTCCAGCTGTCGAAGAAATTCGGCACGTCGATAGCAAATATATCGACACAACTGAGGCTCTTAGAAGCCGCCAAATTCGTCAAAAAACAACGCACGGGTAGCGCAAAGGCAGGAAAGCCGCGCTACCTGTTTTCAATCACCAAAGATTTCCTCTATGTAACTTCGGTGGCCGATCAACTGGCCACCAAACAACTTCTTCAGATGGATCCGCACCACAAAACGACGGCTGCGGTATGGAACCTCGCCAAACAATACCATGGCCCACTCATGAAATTCTTCTATATGCACGAGGAATTGCTAGAAAAGGACGTCTATGTCACAACCGCAGGGACTGACATCACCCTGGAAATCGAGGACGAGACGACCAAAATGCAAACAACCACTGTGAATTTTTCCGGTGAGACCTATACGATCAAACCCAAAAAAGCGGCAAAAAAAATGACTGGAGCAACACAAGTCTGCTTCAGCATGCAATGAAGGTGAAACAATGAAAGTACATATACACGGAGCAGGACAGGAGGTCGGACGCAGTTGCATTGAAATCACTTGGCACGACCGACGCATCCTCCTTGACTGCGGCATCAAAATCAATCCCGAACAGAACGAATACCCTACACCAGTCGATAATCCGGAAGAGATCGATGCGGTATTCCTCTCTCACGCACATCTGGATCATACAGGCGCACTACCCCTCCTGTTCCATGAGGGACTCAACTGTCCCATATTCTGTACCCAAGTCACCCAGGAGCTTTCCAATTTGATGCTAAAGGATTCATGGAAGATCGATCGCATCGAGAATCGGCAGAAACTGTACTCGAAACAATGCATACGTGATGTCCTAAAAAAGATGCAATTCAACCAGAAAGGCTTCTACAAAGGTATCGAGTTCAAGCTGATTCCCTCAGGACATATCCCGGGATCGGTCAGCATCTTTCTCAAGTACAAGAATGAGACTTTACTCTATACAGGAGACATCAACGGGACGACAACAAGACTGCTGCAGAAGAATCGCATCCTGCCACACGCAGATGTCCTTATCACTGAAGCGACCTACGGGAACCGTCAGCACCCGGAAAGACGAACGGTTGAAAAAAAATTCACCGGCATCATCCAGGATACGCTGCAACGCGGGGGATCACCTCTTATCGGGGTCTTTGCCATCGCCCGTAGCCAGGAGATAATACTGCTGCTCAACGAGATACGCCCCAAATGCCCGATCTATCTTGACGGCATGTCCAAAGCGACGACCAAGATATTCCTGCGTCATCTTCATGATCTGAAAAACGAAGAATTACGCAAAGCCGTCCGAAGGATCGACATGGTGACAAACTGGGAACGCCGCAAAAAAATCACCAAACAGCAGGGAATTTTCATTGCCACAAGCGGAATGCTCGATGGCGGACCTATCCTGGGATACCTCAAGGACCTGGGGCAACAGATAGAGAATTCCCTTATCCTGACAGGATACCAGGCTGATGGCACGAACGGCCGCATGCTGCTTGAACACGGCTACATCATGATGGACAACAAACCCTTTGACATCACCTGCCCTGTGCATCATCTGGACTTTTCGGCACACGCAGATGAGATGAGCCTGCACGAATACATCAAGAAAGTGGAACCGACGGTAGTCATCGCCCAGCACGGCGAAGCCGGCAGCGCAAAATCTGTTGCTGCCTACGCGCGCTCCAAAGGGATGCAGGCGCACGCGCCGAAGACAGGAGAACAGATAGAGGTGAAATTATGATCAATGACGAAGAGATGAAAGTGCGTACCATGATACACCTCCTTCCTCACTCGGAACTGCAGAAACTTGCGCGCGATCTCCAAAGCGGCGGATACCATCTCAAACGGCTGGTAGACAAACGCATTCAGGAGCTGGAGACCTCTGACAGAGGGGTCTGCGCGTTCTGCGGCAATCCGCTCACCAAGAACGAGGCACCCTACACACTCATGTTTGGTCCGCAGGATTTCCGTAAAAAGGCTTCCTTCTGCGGCATCGACTGCTTGGAAGCCTTCAACAGGAACCTGCGTAATCTGCAGGAGAAGCATCTAAAATGATCAAGGACATCATCAAAATACTGGACCAGAGACGTGCACAGATCCGACATGTCATGCAGACACAGTCACATGTTATGGATCTTGGTAAACAGCACCAGCTCTTTGGTGCATACACTGAGCTGAACATGATAATCCGCACCATGCAATATCAGCATGAACAATGGCTCAAGTCACAGCATGACCTGCATAAGATGTCCCGGCAGACTCAAGAGGAGATTGATAGGAATCTCAATGACCAGATAGATGCTCTGCGGGAGAACACATTCAGAAGAGATACTGATACTGATGATTTCAGACAACAATTCGAGGGGTAGATGACTATGTGGAAATGGATAAAAAGAAAACTACAGGAAGAACCATACATGGACTGGAATGAGTTTGTGGATAAGCTTGATAGCATGTCGATCGAAGACTTCCGCAGAAAAGTTCGCGAAGAGAATGAGCGCATGGAGGCGTGATTTTTTCAAAAAAACAGAGGGTAAATAGATGAAAGTATATCGAATTGCACAAGTACTGATGATGATATGTATTGCGGCGATGCTGCTAGCATGTAGCCCGCAGAATGTTGTAGATGAAGGAAACGATGATCCTGAGAATGAAACTGTCTTTATCTACACTTCTGAGGACCTGCCTTTGATGCCACCGCAGAATCAACAAGTGATTTTTTCTCCTATCGATGATGATGAGGTTGCATCTGCTTTGATAGAAGGAAAGGTTGATGTGATGATAAAGAATATCCCATTGGATCAGGTAGCACTATTAGAAGAGAATGATGATATTGAGTTGTATCCATCAAGCAATCAGGTGTTCCTGATGCGGTACAATACTGCTCCTAGTA
>CAZMDB010000133.1:0-3434 GCA_964565095.1 uncultured Methanosarcinales archaeon
GTTATCGCATAAAATGCGTTTGATGATGTTGTTAAATGCACATTATCCTGCAGATAAATATCAATGCCAAAAACTAAACAAACGAACAAAGATTTATGTACAGGTGTCATTGCACCAGTATGGCAGGCGAACGTGTGAATACTGGGGGGCAGATTTCCTTCAGCTATGATACTGCTCCTGAGCCGGATGAAGAACAACGAGCATTGCGCAAAGATCTGGAAGCGTGAGCACCCCCCCTCACCCAGACCATACAGACGGCTGCTCATCGGTTTAGTTCTGGGAGGCCTGCTGCTCCTTACAACTGGCATTGTTCTTCTGCTGCTTATCTGACCATACCTAGACTCTTTCGTTGTCTTGCTGCACGGCGAACAAAGCTTTTATATATGGCCATATTCCCCCCGAACATGTATGGAATCTGCCAAATTCTCTGGGAACAAAAGATTCAGGATGATTCTCACCCTGATTCTTGCAGCGTGCTTCACCATAATGGCCGGCACAGGCACTCATGCGAACCTGTGCGAGTACGCGGTCGGAAAGATGGGGATAGAAAAAGGCCTCTCCATCCCTTCGTACATACCTTATCAGAACGACGTATTGAGCTTCTATACAGGAAATGGCACTTCCCTCGGATTCCTGAGAACAGCAGATGGAGCTGTAGACGATTTCTCCTGCAATAATACCGTAGACAACTACACTTATCGCATCTATGTGAAGGATCAGGAGACGATAGACGCCTTGCTTGAGGCTTCCTCTCCAGCTGACACCATGACTCAACTGATGGACCAGCAAGCGATACGCATCGAAGCCAAGTCGCTGACAAAACGCATCAAGGCTTTCTTCACACGAACAGCACTAAGGATATGGTCCTGGTTCTCATGAGCTCGGGGAACAGATTTGCCTTCTTTATTGTTTCTATACAAATTTGATTAGATTTTTATCTCTTTTTGCAAAAACAACTGCCCAAGGCCTTTAAAGGTAAAGATCTTTATCATCTCTGGTGATTACATGAACAAGGACAAAGATATTGTTTTGGGCGTATTCAGTACACGGGACATGGCCGACAATGCCGTCAAGGATCTGCGTGACCAGGGATACAAGGATAAGAACATTTCAGTTATCATGAAGGATCCGGATGAAGCAAAACATCTGGAGCGGGATACTGCCAAGACTACAGGAAAGGGGGCTGCTTCAGGCGCTCTGGCCGGATTGGGTCTCGGAGGTACTGCTGGACTTGTGGTAGGTCTGACTGTGGTGCCCGGCGGCTTCATCATCGGAGGTCCCATCGCTGCGGCACTTGGATTGACAGGAGCAGCAGCAGGAGCAGCAACCGGTGCCACCACCGGTGCAGTCGCTGGCGGTGTTGTCGGTGGTCTGGCAGGACTTGGATTATCGCGCGACAAAGCCGATGATTTCGGGGAGATGCTTGACAAGGGATCAGTCATCGTGAGCGTTCCGACCGAAGATCCCGCCATGGTCCGCAGCACATTCAGCCGTCATAGTGCGGTCCAACTGGAAGAAGTCCCTGCATGACAGGAGCACCTTTTTATTCTTTCTCTATTTTCTTTTCTTCATGGATACCATTTTCATCGCTGAACTCTATCAAGATCATCCCATGAATAACATCGAGGAGGGCATGAACCTTGTCCACCTCCTCTCACAGGTGCTTGCAGCAGGCATCGAAGGAGATGTTGTTGAGTTGGGATGCTATAAAGGAGTCACTGGAGCACTATTGCAGACGGTACTCCGGCACACATCAGGACGGAAGCGCCTGTTGCTCTACGACAGTTTTCAGGGGTTGCCGGAGCAGCAGGAAGAAGACACGCATGCCACAGTCGGACGTGGAGGATGTAAGGCACAAAGGACCGATGTCGAAGAAACCTTTGCCAGATTGGGACTCGATTGCCCCTCAATCATTGAGGGATGGTTCAAAGACACGCTTCCCCAGGCTCTTCCTGACCGGATCGCATTTGCCCACATTGATGGTGATTATTACAGCTCCGTCCTGGAGTCTCTTCATGCCATATACCCGAGAATGCCCAAAGGAGCTATCACGGTCATCGATGATTACCGTGACCCTTTGATGCATCCGAAGATACAGAAGATGCTCAATTGCAATTGCAGGAATCGCAGCGAGGGCAGACAATATGATATTCGGGAATGCATGCCAGGCGTCAAGAAAGCGTGCGACCAATTCTTCTCAGATAAACCTGAAGATGTTTTCATCCTGCTGGCTGGTGATGGCAGCCAGGGGTACTTCGTGAAATCGTGACTTTCCCAGAAAGACTACTTGACGTTTCTTACTAATAACTCATATCCCACAGAGACTATCGCTAACTACTTTAGAGACGGCAGCCAGCAACGGTAATATCTGCGGGAAGCAGATATCACATCTACCTAAATGTCTGCTACCTACAACGCCACCTGTAGAGTGACCGACACGCAGAGTGGAGAGTATGTCCAGGTGTACACAGAGATACACGTCAACACGTGAATACGCGTGATCTCAAAGACTGTTTGGCGCAGTGATACGCGTTACAGACAGCACTTGAACACTGGTACTATATTTTTACTTTATAGTAGTGAATTATTCGCAACACTTATAAATTGGTGCGACTTCCTCCCCTCAGGTGAATAGACGAAATGGTTTCCACCCATGCAATCCGCAATTCCTTTGACCGAGTACGCAACGACATCAGGCAACTTTCTGCCCAGATCGAGGTAATGAAAGAGCAGCTATCACGGCACGAACAGATGCTGCAGTCCATGGCTAACAATACACTGTGCAAACCGGACCGTTATGTGGCAGCAGAAGATGGATCTAAGTTCCACGTAGAAAGCTGTCCATTCGCAAAGCGCATAAAACCAGCAAATCGCATGTTCTATGCAACCGCGGATCAGGCAATGGATGATGGGCACAAGGCGTGCGAATGTGTGAAGCATCTCTGATCGGATCAGCTACTCCGCACAATCTCGAGAATCTCATCCCCGAATTCACGTATCTTGGCAGGCCCCAGACCTTTGATGTCCAATAATTCATATTCATCCGAGGGCTTTACACGGGCAATCTGATCTATTGCCGCATTCGACACGATCAAGTACGCCGGCCTGCCACCAGCTTTCTCATTACGCCATTGACGCAGACCTTCACGGATGTCCGCTTTATGGCCTAGCATGTCTTTCATGTATTGAGTAAAAAAGAAGCTCAGCTTCCCTGTATACGTCATATGCAGGATCCGACGGGCCCTACTCATGGCCACGTAAAGAAGAAGGCGTTCCTCCTCTAGCTTATCATAATCCACTTTAAGCATATCTATCACAGGATGCTCACTTGCTCTACAAGGGAAATTATTGCATCCTATGACGATGACCATCTCCGCCTCAAGACCCTTTATCGCATGTACCGTCGCTAAAGTGAGGGCGTCACCCCCAGCAGC
>CAZMDB010000134.1:0-3395 GCA_964565095.1 uncultured Methanosarcinales archaeon
GATATTCCGATAACAATGGCGTCTTCTGCAATGACGGCGACTCCTGCACAGTTAACGACCAATGTTTCAACGGCGAATGCCACGGTGTTGATATATGCCAGATCCCTGATGAATGCACTACAGACTCAGATTGCAGTGATGATAACGAGTGTACGAACGCATTCTGTGACAACGGCCAGTGTGACATCAACTATCTCAACAGTATTTCCTGTGATGATGGTGATCCTTGTACAATAGATGATTCTTGCTCAGAAGGTCTTTGCATCGGCACGTATATCTGTGATGAGTCTGGATGCAGCACAGATTCAGATTGTGACGACAACAATGACTGCACGTCAGATAGATGTGTGGATGGCGAATGCCGATATTCCGATAACAATGGCGTCTTCTGCAATGACGGCGACTCCTGCACAGTTAATGACCAATGTTTCAACGGCGAGTGCCAAGGTATAAACATATGCCAGCCAGATTGTACCACAGATTCAGATTGTGCAGACGGTAATGATTGCACGATGGACCTATGCCGTGAGGGTGAATGCATCCACCGGGACCGTGATGGTGTAGCATGCAACGATATGGATCCATGCACCGTTAATGACCAATGCATGGGTGGCAACTGCAACGGTGTCTATGTATGTGCACCTCCTGGCGGCTGTACATCTGATTCAGATTGCGATGACCAGAACGATTGCACTGACAATATGTGCATTGATGGTGAATGCGTATATGAAGATCGCAACGGTATCCTTTGTAATGATCTTGATTCCTGCACAGTAAACGATATGTGCATAATGGGCGAATGTCATGGAATCGATATCTGTCCTGCAGACCAAGAATGCTTAGCTGATTCCGACTGTTCTGACGGGGATCCCTGCACCTCCGGCACCTGTATCGATAATGTCTGCGAGTTCAGCGCTCTGGACGGCGCTGTATGCGATGACAATGATGCCTGCACCGTGAATGATCAATGTATCGACGGCGAATGTTCAGGAGTAGATCTGTGCATTGTCGGTGGTGAATGTACATCAGATTCAGACTGTGATGATAATAATGACTGCACTTCAGACTACTGCAGGGATGGTTCTTGTGTCAATCAGAATGTTAATGGCGTACTCTGCAATGATCTTGATTCCTGTACCATAAATGATATGTGCTTCCTGGGCATCTGTTCAGGCATAGACATATGTCCTGAACAGAAGGGATGCGTTACAGATGCCGACTGTGATGATGGTAACGCCTGCACAGCTGAGACCTGCACAGCTGACGGTTGCGAGTATGAAGCTTTGTCTGATGTAGCTTGTGATGACGGTGACCTTTGCACTCATAATGACCTCTGCCTTAACGGCGCCTGCACAGGAATCAACGTATGCTATGAAGGCGAATGCGATACAGATTCAGACTGTGACGATGGCAATGACTGCACAGATGAAGAATGCGTTGACAACGAATGCGAATATTCGTATGCCAACGGCATCTTCTGTAATGATGGCGATCCCTGCACTTTAAATGACATGTGCCAGATGGGTGAATGCGTGGGCATAAATACTTGTCCGCCTGACATCAAGGGCTGCAGTTCGGAGGCTGATTGTGATGATAATAACCCTTGCACTGAAGACTACTGCCAGGGCAGCATCTGCCAGCACGATGAGCTGGACGGTATAACTTGTGATGATAATGAAGACTGTACCTTGAACGACATGTGCAAAGACGGTGAATGTATCGGTGTTGACCGCTGCACAACTACTTACTGTTCAGAAGATTCTGACTGTGATGATTCCAACCCATGCACTTCTGACTCCTGCATTGATGGAGTCTGCCAGCATGGTTTTGTGGAGATGCCCTGCGATGACGGCGACTCCTGCACTATCAATGACATGTGTACTCAAGGGTCATGTGACGGTGTTGACATATGCCCTGAAGAGACCTCATGTTCGATAGATGCTGACTGTTATGATGCTAACCCATGTACAACTGAACGATGTGCGAACGGCACCTGTAGCTACGAGCAGTCCAACTCCACCTGTGATGACGGCGATCCATGTACTATCAATGACATGTGCCTGAACGGTCAATGTACAGGTATCGATACGTGTACTGAAGGCGGAGAATGCATGAACGACTCTGACTGCGATGACGCAAACCCCTGCACCCGGGACGTATGTGTTGCTGACACCTGCCGGCATTATAACATAGACCAGGCATTATGTGATGACGGTGACAACTGTACCGCGAACGACATGTGCAGCCATGGAACTTGCGAAGGCATCTATGTATGTTCAGCTGAATGCAGTACTGACTCTGACTGCGATGATGCTAACCCCTGTACTGATGATCTATGTGCCGACGGCACTTGTGAGAATTCGCCGAACAACAACAGCTGCGATGACGGCGATAACTGTACCCAGGGAGATATCTGTATGGACGGTGAATGCGTGGGCGACTATATCTGCGAAAATCCACTATCCTGCACAAGGGACAGGGACTGCTTTGACGGCAATGTGTGTACGCATAACCTATGTTCGAACGGCACATGCATAGTCTCAGATTTTGATGGCAGGACATGCGATGATGGTGACAACTGTACTGTCAACGATACTTGCGCAAGTGGAACTTGTACAGGTGTCAATACATGCCTGAGGATCGAGCCTATAAACGAGAGCCCTGAAGTCGGCGATACTGTAGATATCATGGTAACTGACGGCGAGGGCAACCCTACAGATGCATCTGTAGTTGTGACAGAACCCGACGGCTCTTCTGTGATGCTCTCAGGCAGCCAGTACACGATCCAGAATGAAGGTGAGTTCAGGATCAAGGCTGTCAAAAGATACACTGAACCGATGACTTCAACCGAATATAGGTTCCAGACCAGGGAAGATGTTGGATTCACTACACTATTAAGGCCTGAACAGGAAGATCATGCTCTTGTGCTCCTGTTCATACTTGTTCTTGGGCTGGCAATTATCGGTATACATAGGATGAGGAGAAGATGAGGATACTGTTATTGATATTGATCTTGTTGGCTTTTCCGGTGACTGCATGTGAATCGGGACCATGCATAGAAGGAATACAGGTGATAAATTGTTCCGGGAACATCAGTGAAAGAAGCTGCGAATGCAGCACTGATTCTCAATGTGACGATGGCAATGATTGCACTGATAATATGTGTATAGACGGCCAATGTACTCATGAAAATGCGGATGGAATATTCTGTAATGACGGCGACTCTTGCACAGTTAATGACATCTGCACGAAAGGAGAATGTTCAGGTATTGACACATGCAATAAAAACGGCTTACAGATTGCTGTTAAGGAATTAGAAGATGATGTATTTGTGAATATTACTGATGAAAAAGGTAATCCGACCAAAGCAGAGATAGTCGTAATCAACGAAAATG
>CAZMDB010000135.1:0-3308 GCA_964565095.1 uncultured Methanosarcinales archaeon
GTGGGGCACATAAGTCCTTCGGATGCAGATTATCTACTTTCTTCTGATGTGTATACCTATGATAGGATGCCAGAAGGTCACGGTGCGGCTTCCTTTTTTGCGCCACTGACAGATCTGCATCAGGGAGGGGACCGCACCCGACGGTACGTACCTGAGCAATTTCTTGACGGGCTGGCGCGGCGCGCAAGGAAGGCAGGGTACAGCTTTGTCTATACCGGTGAGATATACGTTCCTCAGATTTCCTTGGCAGCGTACCATCCCACCATCGATGATGCTGTCAAGCGTGCGATGCTGTCCGAGACCCACAACGGGGAGACCACCTTACATGCGGACCCGCATCTGCATCTCAAATTGCATGAGAGTGGTACCAGCTACGAGTGGGCTGCCTGAAACGCAGAGATAGAGCGGCTTCTTTCCGAAATGTTTATAAGGCGGTGCTCCGTGAGTGATATCTAGCTTACAGTAAAAAACAAAGGTGATTTTTTTGAACAAGGCTGAATTGGTAGAATTTATAGCAAACAAGACAGGATTTACAAAAGCAGACGCTGAAGCGGCTCTCAATGCCACTCTGAATGGTATCATGAAGGGTGTCAAGAAGGAAGACGTGCAGCTTGTCGGATTCGGAACTTTCAGGACCGTCAAGACTAAGGCACGAACTGGTGTGAATCCTCAGACCGGTGCGAAGATTAAGATCCCTTCCAAGAAGGTCGTCAAATTCAAAGCAAGCAAGAATCCGAAGTACTAAGATTCTTTCTTGTTCCTTTTTTCTTTTTTCTCCTTTCCATCCCCAAAGATTTATATGCGAAGAACACTTTATGCATATTATGGCAACCGCACTTACAGTAATATTGACTCTACTGATCGCGTTTCTTGCACCATTCATTCTCAGTGCTATCTCATTGACCATCGCTGCTTCGCTTTTGCGCATGAAGGGGCGATCATTCGGCACAGCTTTGATGGTCTCGTTCATGGTCGCATTGGTCGGTGCACTCTTGGTATTGCTTCAGCGTAACATCGGTGGATTTTCCTCAATGCTGGTAGGAATAATATATTTCCTTTTGCCACTCCTGCTGATCAAATTCTATTACCATAGCGGATGGATCAAGAGCCTTCTCTCATGGCTCATCTGGGCTGTGCTTAACGCATTGCTGATCGCGCTATTGATCTTTCTTGGGTTGGGAATACTATTTTAATTTTTATGGAGAAGATGCAGATGCCGTGCCCAGAATTCAAGAATGCTGACTCGGGAAATCCTTCCTGAATCCGCGGTATCTGCCGTGTACGCTGCATGTATCTGCGACCATTGCCGGGGGGCACAGAATCGCTGGAGGATCTGGTCCGTGATATGATCAGCGGTATATCGTGAGAGAAGGGAGTCATCGAAATAGGGATACGCATATACGTTGTTGAACGCTGCCCAGAGAGTAAGATTCCAGATATCGTCCTCACGTGGTCGCAGCACGACTACGTGATCCCGAGGATCATGTGCTTGTAATGCATGATGATTGGGAAGCGCATATTCTGGCATGGTCCGTTCTACGGTATCATATACCTGATGCATGGAGATTGCGCCTCGGTAGAAGGAGTTCACGCGTGCAAGGACGCCGACCGATTGGATGACAGGTTCATGGTAGGACAGCGCAACAGCGATCTGCCGTGGGATAGGGGATACCTGCATATACACATATACTGGATATACCGATATAAAAATATTTCAGAACCAGAAACTCGCATATCCGACAACACGATCCTTGTCGCCAGAGGCTTCAGCAGAGGTCGAGTACTCTATCAGATGTGGTTCCCAACCCATTTTGCTGAGCAGATGAGAAAGCACGATCAGCGGGAATCTACCGCATGCATCAGTTGTATCATTGACATTGCCGGAAAGAACAGATGCGATCGTTTCGTCATCTATCCTTTTTGCTTCGCTCAGTGTATTGAAATGGCTCAGGTCCGTGCTGATAACTAACAAGGTCGTATCATCTATCTCAGAGGCCAGTCTATCAGCAGCACCCTCTGCCTCTGACTCATTGATGTCGCCCACGATCAGCGGATAGAGGATGAATTCAGGAAGAATTCTTTGCAAAAATGGCAGTTGTACTTCCAAAGAATGCTCCTGCATGTGAGGCAGAGCATTTTCTGGGAACATCCGTCGAAGCGGTGACATAAGATCCACAGGCACCTTTCCTAAAGGCGTCTCCCAATACGTATGCGGGTCGGACGCGAATCCCTGCAACGCAATAGTATGGCTTGGACCTACAAGGATGACTTTCTTGAACTGTGAAGGCACTTGTGCATATGCAGCAGCAGCAGTCTTGCCAGAATAGATGTAGCCTGCATGAGGCACGATTATCCCATGGAGATCAGGGTTCGGGTCTTGCTGGGGAAGCAATGTAGTGAGCATGGCAGATAACTGATCAGGAGAGTCAGGATAGAATGCACCACTCACTGATGCTGGACGTGTGTTCATGCAATACCCAATATTTTTAAGGTATAAAAGCGTATCGGGCAATATGCATGAATGTATATTGTATGACAGCAAAGAGGACTCCGTTGTGCAGTGCAATGTATGCGCGCACAGATGCCTGATAGCAGAGAACAAGGTCGGCCGTTGTGGCGTGCGAAAGAACAGAGACGGCAAGCTCTATTCCTTAGTATACGAAAAAATCATTGCCTCCCACACAGATCCCATAGAGAAGAAACCTTTGTATCATTTCCTTCCGGGTTCCGATGCGTTTTCCATCGGTACGGTCGGGTGCAACCTGTCATGCCTCTTCTGTCAGAACTATGACATCAGTATGGCAGGGGAGCAGAAGAGGATCATCGGGCAACATATGTCGGTGCAGCAGATAGTGGATTCAGCAGAGAATCTTGGTGCCAAAAGCATCGCATACACCTATAATGAACCGATTATTTTTCTCGAGATGATAAGAGACGTTGCCAATGAGGCCCGAATTCGAGGCATAAGGAATGTGATGGTGACAAACGGATTCTTTACTGCAGAGTCCCTCGAAGCGCTGCAAGGATGTATCGATGCCATGAATATTGATCTGAAATCATTCTCTGATCAATTCTACCGGAAGAAGTGTGGAGCCCGATTGCAACCGGTTCTGGAAACCATACGTAGGGTCAAGCAAGCAGGTATCTGGATTGAACTGACCACTTTGATCATACCTCATGAGAACGATTCTGAAGGGGAGCTGCAGCAGATTGCCGCGTTCATCGCCAACATCGACAAGGATATCCCATGGCACCGCTCCCGGTTCCATCCGATGTACCGGATGAGTGAGGGAATCGCCACTCCGATA
>CAZMDB010000136.1:0-3283 GCA_964565095.1 uncultured Methanosarcinales archaeon
CTCTATTGGAGAGCACTGCACAATGCAGTCGTTTGCGGAAACTGCACAAAGAAGGTGGGGCACGAATGAAACTACATATGATTATACTGGCGATAGTGGGCATCCTGCTGCTTGCAGCATGCGAGACTGTCAACTTTACGCCAGCCAATTTTTCTGATATGAATCTCTCCAACACCACTGATGTCGACGACAATGATGGCATGAACGACATCATATCTGATGTTGATAAAATGAATAACGACACCGAGAATATCACTGATCGCACGGATCAGCAGTTCGACGACAGCATCGAGACGCGACGCATCCGGGAAGGAGAACGGATCGTGCTGCGTGACGACATCGCTTATGATCCGGACGGCGATACGGTCCGTCTCAGTTTCAGCGAACCATTCAACTCACAAGGAGTATGGCAGACCGAACAAGGAGATGCTGGCCAGCATCTTGTCAACATCAGTGCGACTGATGGCAAGACTACAAGCATCCTGCAGATCAGGATTATCGTGGAAGATGTCAACGCAGCGCCAGTCATCGAAAACTTCGATGATGTGACAGTAGAAGAGGGCGAAACCGTGGTGCTTGATCCTACCATCACTGATCCGGATGGCGACGAGATAGACTTCGAATATTCCGGATGGATGACCTCGCAACAGAAAGAGACTGGCTTCGAAGACGCAGGACAGTATCAAGTGACCCTTACGGCCACAGATGGGGAAGAGACAACTTCTGAGACGATCACTATCACTGTGGAGAACACAAATCGGGCGCCAGAACTTGAGCCGATCAGCGATATCACTGCCACTGCAGGAGAGACCGTCACTATCAAGCCACAGGCCAACGATCCGGATGGCGACACCGTGACTTTCTCATTCGGTGAACCGTTCAATGAGGCAGGAAGCTGGCAGACCGAAGCAGACGACGCTGGACGATACAGCGTCACAGTAACTGCTACCGACGGCTCACTGAGCACACAGGAAACAGTCGTAGTCACCATCGATGAGATGAACAGGCCACCACAGCTCGAAGTCGATCCCCTTGTTCGTGTTACAGAAGGCCAGAACATCACTCTGACACCCGAGGTTTCTGACCCTGACAATGACAGGATCCAGATCACCTATAGTGGATGGATGACCAGCGCAACCCGCTTTGTCGACTACGATCAGGCAGGCGAGCATGAAGTCATCATCACTGCAACGGACGGTCAGGAAAGCGTTTCTGCTACCACACTTGTGGTGGTCGAGGATAAGAACCGACCTCCGGTATTCGTGCCCGATATTTTTGAGGAATGAGGGCACTTTTTGTTTTCTTTTTTTAAAAAAGAGGCAGGACCTTACAGGTGAGACAGAAGAATGAAAACATTATTCAGAATTGCATTTGCGCTATTGGTCATTGCATCGCTGACATTGGTGTTCCTGCGTGAACCCGTCGAAGAGCAGCTTGCTGAGGCCATTACCCACAATACCTCTGATAAAATGCACATCTTTGAGCAAGACAGCAAAGAATCTGTGCGACAAATCCATTATACACAAGTAGAGATTATGGGAAAGCACCTGATGCCAGAGATGCTTACGGTTCCAGAGGCAGAAAGGTATGTCGTACAATTCATCAACAGAGGCAACACGACCCTGCGACTGTACATTCCACAGATCAATCTGGAAGAAATTCTGACTCCTTATGATCGTATAGAAGTGCGCCTCACAGAGCCGGCTGAATACCATGTGGAGCAGATGGAAGGAGCTATCGTCATTGCCTGATGCGGTTATCAGATAATCAGAGATCCCGCTCAATGAAAGAACGCATAGCAGAAACGAACCCATCTGCACTTGCGTAATACTTTTCATACTGCGGGCCGGCAATCTCGTCGACCGTCCTGTGGATGATGGACTTGTAGAGCTTATAGAAGAACCTCATGGTCTTGACATGACTCTTATCCACATATCCTTTGGGAACCAATGTCCGCTCAATCAGGTCAGCCACATGATCCGGCGAGGGCGGCATCTCTCCCGCCTTCATCAACGCGGCGTGCGCAGCATCAATGCAGGCCCAGTACAGATCGACTGTTGCTCCTAGAAGATGCCCGCGGGAATTGCGCATGGCGTTCTGTGCCCGAGTGTGATAATTCCAGATGCTCTCAGGACTCGGACGGATCCTCCCTCGGTGCAGCAATGCTTGCATGGGACCGAAAATTCCTGTATCGATAAGTGCCGTACCAGTGCGCAGGATATTGATCCCGACTGGATCACCGTTGCGCACATAGTCCCAGAAACTGGTCAACTTGACGGTAGTCACGTGGATGCGCGAGGATATCTCTGCGATCTTCTTCTCAGTGATGATCTTATACGTCTCCGCCAATTCTTTGGTCCACTGGATCATCAGATCATCAAGGATTATGAGAACATCAAGATCGGACCCTTCCTTCTGAGTACGTGTGCTCACTGATCCGAAGAGCACCATTGCTTTGACAAGCTCACCATACTCGTCATGCACCGCTTTCGAAAACGCATAGGCGATATCCAGATCCGATTTCTCAAACCTATCTGCATTGGCGCGTTTCTTCTTATGAATGGAAAAATCCATGGACCCCGTAACAGTTATCCCCGCAGATCCTTTATTAACTTTTGTCACTACAAAAGATAGTGACTCTGGCAACATGAGACAAACCGGACTCAACGCATACCGCCACTGCTCTGTTCGCGGTTCCTATCACCCACGATTCCTCTTCTCCACTACAAAGCTCTCATTCCGCACGACAGACATAGAACAACTCATTTCCTACCTCAAAAGTAAGAAATCTGAAACCCTTGCGTGTACAGACCTTCTCGAACCAGTTCCGGCGGGGATTGGTAAGTCGCTGCTGCCGGACATTGACAGTAGAGAAACTGGCTACGATGACATCCGCAGGGATCTGCGGGAGAAATTCATAGGTCATGTTGCGATTCTGTGCCTCAAGCACATCGAGCGCCTTGAACAGGAATGCTACAGTACTCTGCGGCAGAGCACAGACTGAATCCGGATGCTTTGCCAGATCCATACCGTGCGCCTCCCCTTGCTGACCGGATGCCTTGAAAAAGGAACGGATAAGAGCAGCATCCTGCTCGAACAGGTCCACCGCGCAATAATAGGCGGGACGTTCAGGCATGTAGAAGAGCGAGAGCGGATTCATCCCGCACGCCAGATCCATGACTCGTGTCAGATCAGCATACGCAGCAATCCTCCGATAGACCTCTGTATATTCCGTAAATCGCTCACGCGTCGAAAGATGCGTACTGAGAACCTCGTCAAACTT
>CAZMDB010000137.1:0-3268 GCA_964565095.1 uncultured Methanosarcinales archaeon
CCCGTCGTTCAGTTTCCTTTTTGCCAGAAGAGGAAGGATGGCAACGACTGAGATCAGGGAGATGCCGAGTACGCTCAGGATCGCATAGATAGTGTTGATTTGCATGGGTCATCACTTGGATTTCTTTCTTCTTCCGCCACTGTTATAGCTGAACCAGTATTTGTCCGTGATCGGGAAGAAGTAGTCGACTTCTTCTTTGAGCAGATGAGATGTGGTCTCCTTTATTGCAGCAATCTCTACGCGTACTCCTTCGGATTTGAGGTGGTTGACAAGATCGAGATAGTCGCTGTCGCCACTGAGGATGATGATGGTATCGATCTTGGAGGCCAGTTGTGTCGCCTTGATAGTGAGCGGGATGTCAGCAGATTTGTGGCAGGCGACCACTGATCCATAATAGTTCTCGTGCAGACGTTCGGCAAGTTTGGATGATATATTCTTGCCTTCCCGGAAATAGATGAGGCGGTTGAGGCCACGTCCGTTGAGAAGATCGGGGATCAGTGTATCAAAGTTCACCATAGTACTGGTATTGTTGGACAAGTCATGTATGCTTCTTTCGATGTTGTTGCCATCCACAAGGATAGCGACAGATTGATTGATAATTGTTTTCTGTGCCATAGGATTCTTGCAAGGTAGAATAGGTTTTTAAAATGTATGGAAAGATGAAGCTTTGTAGAGAAACTAATGTTCAGCAACGCGGATTTCTGTGTTTTGCACTACCGTACCGCATGTTCTGGGTCGAGCACTAATCACCCGGAACTCCTGATTCTGCTTCAATGTGATTCCTCTTGCTGCATAATACGCATTTATTGCAAGCCGTATCTTCTGTTATGGTAACTATCTAGTATGAGATTTCTTAAGTATATGGAACATAACCTAGAGGTATGAACGCATTTTTACGATGGGCTTTGATCTTTTTGGTCATTGCTTTGCTAGCCGCGCTTTTCGGGTTCGGAGGTATTGCCTCAGCAGCAGCAGGCATCGCTCAGATCCTGTTCGTGATTTTTGTGGTGATCTTTGTCGTCCTGATTATCGTGGCGCTGGTCAAACGTTGATGGCTCTCTTTTTTAACGCCTTTTCGAACAGCGGACGGATCTGAGGAGACTGGATGTAGTGATCTGCATTCTGCCACCATTCATCCAGTTGTTCTGGGAGTAGGTCATTTTCGTACACAAGAGCCTGGAGGGCCATCTCGAGGCGGTCCAGTTCCTTGAGAAATTTGGAGGTCGGAGTCTGGAGTTCCAAGGATTCGACAGCCAGTTCAAGAAGGTCAGGGTGGTCACTGAACAGACGCAGCACGACTTCCTTCTCCTTACGGTCTTTCTCATCACGCTTTTGCAAGTCTTGCATCTGTGCCTTTTCCCACTGGATATCACCCACTTCGGCTTCTGCCACATCATGAACGACAGCCATTCTTACCAGGTGATCACGGTCGATATCCTTTGGCAAGGGAACCAGTAATGCCAGTAGGCTTACGCCTAGCGTATGATCCGCGATACTCTCCACATCATCCAAGTCGAGTTTCAACCATCCGGCACGCTTGATAGTTTTAAGGGGGTTGATCGCCGTGTAGATATCTAACACATCCATGCTTCTACTAGCATCTGATCTGCTATATAAAGCTAGGTACTGATATTCCTGGATACTTCGATCCACTGCCCGGTTCTGCCAAAACCACAGGAGTCGATATAGAACGGCTCCAGGTCAGGGTCGATCATGGCATAGACAATCTGTACGCCTTTGCTGAACATTGCAGCGCAGAATGCATCTACCAGAGACGTCCCGACTTTCCGTCCGCGAAACTCTTTGGCGGTCCGGCATTCGTGGATCAGCGCTTCATCCGGTTTTGTAGGGACGATGAAACCGAGGATGTAGCCTTCAATGACCTTCTCTTCAGTCTCGCTTACCAGGAATAACGCGTCGTTGTTCTGGATGCTTCTTATGAAGTCAGTCTGAGACCAATACTCTTCATCTTCCTGCGAAGACAGTTCAAGGCATCTGTCCACGTCTTTTCCTGTCGCTTCTCTTATGTACATATCATTCTCAAAGTGTTTTTCATTGAAAAAGCTACTGGTGTGGATGTTGCATAGTTATATACAAGAAATGGAAGTCATTCTGATATTTAATTAGAGGACGTTTTAGAATCTGTATTGGACCGATTGGTAGGTTTATTGACAAGAAGCCATATTCGGAGAAGTATCGTGTAGAGTTCGGTTCAGAATCAGAATGCCAGTGTCAGACGACACAACCAATTGCTGGCGTATTTGGGGCACTTCTATCTATATTCTCGCAGTAATCTTCGTCTCCGTTGCTCTTATGGCGGTTTTTGTGACTAGTGAGCGGATTAACTAGATGTTCAAATACGCCACAGGCCGGATTTGAACCGGCGATCCCTAAACGGGACAGGATTTCCAATCCTGCGCAATACCAGGCTATGCGACTGTGGCATTTGTGTGTTTGTTGTTTTATGTATGCTGGAGATGTGTCTCCACATACTAGCCAGATCGCATGATCTGGCGTCAGTACCAGGCTATGCGACTGTGGCATTTGTGTGTTTGTTGTTTTATGTATGCTGGAGATGTGTCTCCACATACTAGCCAGATCGCATGATCTGGCGTCAGTACCAGGCTATGCGACTGTGGCATTTGTCACCGTCGCGACCAGAGAACGATGTTCACTGAGTATGCGACTGTGGCATTTTGGTTTTTTTTTATGAATACACATTCGCGACCACGGACGTTTTCGTCTGTGAGTATGCGACTGTGGCATGATGTGTATGGGAAAAATCCCGTTTTATTTAAAAGCTTTATGGATTTACTCGTCTCACCTACGTCTGTAGAGAGCTGTTATATTTTTTGTCTCAGATGCACCACGGCGTCCTGCTGCTACGATCCCTCGCAGTTCTTGCGTCATTTCGCCTGCAGATAATCGGCTCATTCCTGGATAGCGTGCCAAGGCGGTGCATCCTTTTGGGCGGCGGATATGCTGCACGCACAGTATTTTTGCTCCTCGAATATCGTATTCAGATGTGCATCCTCCTTGCAAGAAACGCATACCAGGCAGTGCCGATGCTATGGTGGTACTCAACTATAGAAGTGTATATAAATAAAAATGTACAGGAAAACGTAATGGGATATGAGGCGGCACTTGGGTATATCCAAGAGGCTCATATCACATTCCTTTAGCTCGTATGCCGTCTTCTGCTTGAAAAAAAAAATTTTCAGTCAATGATACAGGCAGTTTTACCGGAACCGCGTCCAGGGTCAGGGTC
>CAZMDB010000138.1:0-3244 GCA_964565095.1 uncultured Methanosarcinales archaeon
AACATGACCTTTGGGAAAACCCCAGTGGCTTCCTTGTGTCGGAAAGACGAGCAAAAAGCTGACCGTCCCCTCACTATCTCTATGATAGATGATTGCCCCACAGGATTTTTCATATCGCATATATGCACATCAGAACTCGGATATAATAAACATTTCGACAAAAAGGGCTAAAGTGGCAACGGATAGAGCATCAAATTATTTAAAGCAATTCTCACAAAGACTTTCTATGCAGATCGACCCGGAAGAATACGAAAAAGCCATCATCAAGCAGCGAGTACCTCTCAAGAACATGCGGGTACTCGAGATCGGATGCGGCCGTGGACGGCTTTCATCCATACTTGCAGAGGGCGCACTCTCTCTGACGGGGATCGATCTGGACGAGAAAGCGCTCAAAGAAGCGGAAAAGAATGCAGACGGGAAATTCATGCTGGCTGCTGCAGAATCACTGCCGTTTGCAGATGGTGTATTCGAACATGTAGTGTTTTCCCTTTCACTTCATGAGACCAAAGCTGACAAGGCACTCGAAGAAGCAAAAAGAGTCCTGACTCCAGGAGGCAATATTACCATCATAGATCCCTCATCAGACAGCCCTGTCCAGAAGATGTTCAACCTGTTCGAAGATGAAGCAGCTCTGATAAAGAATGCACGCGAGGCAATCTGCAGCCTGGATGGAATTGTGCCTGTGTTACAGACCGTCTATACAGTGCCATGGATTTTTTCTGACAATAATGAAATCGAAGAATTCTTCAGCAAAGAATACCCTGATGCATCATCGAACACAATCCGACAACTGAAGGACATCTATATGATGTCTGCACAACCCTACAAAGACCACATCTCCATAGCAGATATCATGGATTTGTTCATACTCAGGAAGAGATGATTACTCAAACAACTTCACATACTCCCCATACCCTTCACCCTCAAGCCTTTCTTTCGGAACAAATCGCAGTGCCGCCGAATTGATACAGTATCTTTTCCCTGTCGGTTGCGGACCATCATCAAACACATGCCCCAGGTGGCTATCCGCTTTCCTGCTGCGCACTTCTGTCCTGCTCATAAAGAACTTCCTGTCCTCATGATCTGTGACCACATCCTGATCTATCGGTCGGGTAAAACTAGGCCATCCTGTGCCGGAATCAAACTTATCGGTGCTGCTGAACAATGGTTCTCCTGAGACCACATCAACATAGATACCCTCTTCTTTGTTATCCCAGTACTCATTCTGAAAGGGAGGCTCGGTACCGCCCTCCTGGGTGACCTCATACTGAAGAGGCGTTAGCTGATTATTATCTTGCTGCCAGGTGCGCTCAAGATACGAATCGCGTCCGGATCCGCTCCTGTACAGACGGTACCGCAAAGGATGCTCACTATGGTAATCCTGATGATACTCTTCTGCCAGATAGAATGTAGTGAATGGCTCTATCCTTGTCGTAATCGGGCGCGCGAACCTATGATCGAGCCTTTCCCGGGAAGCCTCCGCCACCCTCCTCTGCTCCTCATCGTGGTAGAATATTGCCGTGGTATACTGATATCCGCGATCTGTGAATTGACCTCCGGGATCTGTCGGATCTATCTGACGCCAGAAAACATCAAGCAGCTGCTGGTATGAAATAATATCTGGATCATAGACCACCTGTACTGCCTCCACATGGCCTGTCTGACCGGAGGCCACTTCCTCGTACGTCGGTTCCTTCTCCTCTCCACCCGCATATCCCGAAATGACCGCATGGACACCATCGAGTTGCTCGAAGGGCTGCACCATGCACCAGAAACAACCTCCCGCAAAGGTAGCTACCGCAGAATTCTCAGGCAAATCCGTAAGATGCTCAGGAACTGTCTGTTCTTCATTTTTGGCAATCGCCCCTAAGGACATGATAAGACTTACCGACAGCAATACACCGTAGGGTATCATAGATACAACATGCTACCATTCAATATATATCTTCTGCCTTTGAGAAATAGCTTCACGAGGATTTCTTCTCTTCCTTGATCTGCATAGTATTCTTGCACTTGGGGTACGCACTACACCCCAGAAACTGCCCATATATGGATTTGCGCAGCACCATCGCCCCCTTCTCGCACTTCGGACACTGCTGCCCCTCTCCTTCGACCTTCTCCCGCTTCTCTTCAGGCACTTCCTTGTTGGTCTCACATCCGGGGTTTATGCAGACATTCTGAGGAGCTCGTCTGCCTTTCTGTATTGCAATCATCTCATGCCCGCACGTTTCACATTCCTTTCCAGAGGCAGTCACTCGTCCTGCCTTTGGCAGACTGACCGTGGTCTTACAGTCCGGATATGCTGAACACGCAAGAAAACGTCCGAATTTTCCCTTCTTGATCATCATCGTCCCTTCCTTGCAGACCGGACACGGGACAGTCGAATTCCGCTTATTCTCCGTCTCATACAATGCCTGTTTGAGCGCGGTTCCCACATCCTTCTCTTTCTTCTTGAAATCATCCAGGATTTCTGAGAGGATCCTGATCGAATTCTGCTTGACTTCCTCGGGTTTCTTCTTCTCTTTGCGGATATCTTCCATCTCATCCTCGATATCGCGAGTCAGTTTCTCATCAAGAATAAGCGGACTGTACTTCTCGAGCGTCCCTTCAGTGCGCAGCCCCAGATCGGTAACTTCAATGGACTTTGCTTTCAGGTACCCACGATCATAGAGATTATCGATGATAGTGGCGCGCGTCGCCTTAGTACCCAGATTCCGCTTCTCCAGTTCCTTGATGATGCTTGCCGGAGTATAACGTTTGGGAGGCTTCGTCTCCTTCTCCAGCTTTTCGATCTGCTTGACCGTGACATCATCTCCCTTCTCCACCGCAGGCAAGGTCACTTCATCAAAGGTCGCATATCTTCCATAATACTCATGCCAGCCTTTCTGCACCGTACGCGTCCCTTTTGCGACGAAGGTCTCTCCCGCCACGCCGATATCAATGGTCATGGTCTCTCTGGTAGATGGATCAGCGAAAGTGGCAAGGAAGCGCCTGACGATCAGATCATAGAGACGCGCCTGGTCCTTATTGAGTTTTTCCGGAATATTGCCCGTCGGATAGATAGCCGGATGAGCATCATCAGTCTTCTTTCCTTCGTTCGGCTTGAGAGTCGGACGAGCCAGTAATCTCTCCGCCAGAGCCTTGTAGGTGGAGTTGCGCGCCAATGCCTGCATGAGTTTCTTATACCCTAACTCTTTGGGCAATTTCTGCGATGAGGTTCGTGGATACGAGATGTATCCACCGA
>CAZMDB010000139.1:0-3212 GCA_964565095.1 uncultured Methanosarcinales archaeon
GGAACACAAGCCTAAGATGATTGTTGCAGGGTTTTCTGCGTATTCACGCACGCTGGATTTTGCGCGGTTCAAAGAGATTGCTGACAAGGTCGGGGCGCTTCTGATGTCAGATGTCGCCCATATTGCAGGCATCATCGCCGCAGGGCTGCATCCACAGCCGTTCCCGCATTGTGACGTAGTAACCACTACGACGCACAAGACATTGCGTGGCCCGCGGGCCGGTATGATACTGTGCAAAAAAGAATATGCAAAAGCGATCGACAAGGCTATCTTTCCTGGAATCCAAGGAGGTCCTCTCGAACATGTGATCGCTGGCAAAGCGGTGGCTTTTGGCGAGGCACTCAAATCAGATTTCAAAGAGTACCAGCATAAAATTCTTGACAACGCAAAAGCATTTGCAGATGCGCTTATCGAAAATGGCGTAACAATCGTATCAGGTGGTACTGAGAATCATCTCATGTTGATTGATCTCAATGAAGAGGAATGCACAGGCAAAGAACTGGAAGATGCGCTTGATTCAGTCGGGATCTATGCAAACAAGAATACGATTCCCAATGACAAGGGCACGCCGTTCAATCCGTGCGGGCTGCGCATCGGCACCCCAGTGCTGACGACCCGCGGCATGGGACCTGAAGAGATGAAAGTGGTGGCCAAGTGGATCGCAGAGATCATCAAGGATCACGATAATCAGGATCTTAAACAGCGTATTGCGGCAGAGGTCAAAGATTTGTGCGCCAAATTCCCCATCTATGATGGGTTGGAGCCGGAACTGAAGGTAGAATAGAGTGCGCAAAAGGGAACATCAGTTTCCGTACTGATAGATGCTTTCTATATCATCTGCAGAAAGCGCCCGTGACCAGATCGCGACTTCGTCGATATATCCGATGAAACCGTCAGAAGCAGAACCCAAAACGATATTTGAGATAGTATAATACCCTACATTCTGATTGGTTCCCGTGCCAACCTCGACACCATTTCTGTAGAGTGTAATGTGTGTGGCATTGTCACGCACAGCAGCAAAATGATACCATTGGTCATGAGTAGCAGTCTCTACATAGTCTGCTGCAAGTGATTCCGTTGCCGCACCGTCAAAGAAGTTTACACCAGCTATTGAATACATCCAAGGCCCAGTCTCATCAAGATCAATATAGAAGAGACCCGATCCCCCGTCATCCACGGTGCCTTCGAGCAGGGTCATCCCCGCAGGTCCGGGTCCATCTGTCAGTAGAGTATTATCAATCCTGTACCACATAGATACAGAAAAATCTGATGCAGGCACAATGATGGAAGAATTGACATAGGATTCATCCACAAATAGCGCTCGACCCATTTTCCCAGTATTGCTTGTCGTCGCGCCCGACACAGCAAACCCATGATACCCATTCCCACTGCTATCAACCACTTCATCAGCTGCACCACTATAGGAGTTCTCTTCGAAATGGTAGAGTGCCACCAGATCCTTCTGAAAATAAGTTGCCGGCAAAGAAAACCGGACTTCAGTATCATTGATAAAGTAAGAAGCACCTGTCTTTGCATGGCTGTATTGCATATCGATTGATACTGATTTAGTGTTGGCTTCAGGAATACCCGCATATACCTCAATATCTTTTTTTTGTCCCATTGCAAAAAAGATAGGATATCCATTCTTAGGAACAACCTTTTCTGCATCAATCCATATGCCCTGGATGCGTGCATCCCATGGAAGATTATTGACAAGTGAAAACCGTGCTCCTGCAGGTGTAATTGAAAAATCTGCAACACCCACTTTTTTCTGTGAAGCAGCAAGATTGATGGTATTCTGTTCAGAACCAGAACCCAGATTAGGAACCCCTCCGATCACACCGACCACGATGATGGCCATGATGATGACTACAGCAATGATAATGATGTATTCGACAGCAGTCTGTGCCTTGTTCATAATAGATTCCGCCTCAGTATCGTATATAAAAATTCTGCTCTATTCCAGTATCTTCGAAAGAATAATTGCTACTCTTAAATGCACCAGAAAAAGTCTCTTAAAATACACATCCACCTCAAGACGAGACGTATTTTGTACACGCAAACCTAAGTTTGCGTGTAATAAGGCAAAATACGAACAAAAACTGCTGTGCAGCAATTTACATTTCAAGTAGGTGCATTTAATAGTGAGGAAAAAGTGTTCGGAGATACTTCTACTCACCAGAAATTATGCCTTTTTCGAAGCGCACCAGGGAAGGTCCGCAATATCCATCTGCAGTGATCGGTGAATTTGAAAAGTATACATGCTTCATCAGATCAAAAACATTTCCGCTGAAAAGGCCCCCTCTGAATGGATATTTCTTTCCATTCTTATGGAAATAACCGAGTCTGACTTCAGCAGAGAAATCTCCTGATATGCTGTTTGGGGTGAAAGAAGAGAGTGAGACAACCTCCGCATAGCATCCATCGCGCAACGATGATTCCGCGCGTGAGCCGAGCCCGACCTGGATGCATCCCAGGCTGCCAGTAGCCGGAACATCCAAGTAATGCGCGTAGCGTTGGCTGGCAAACCAGCCGCAAAACATGCCTCTGTCCACAAGAGTGAGTATCCGGGAAGGAACACCATCGGCATCGAATCTGCTGCTTCCGGGGTTGAATGGGATGAGGGGATTGGATATGAGTGTCAGTCTGTCTCCCTTCGTGCTCTTCAGGATTGGCCGGCCTTTCCTGTAACTGCTCAGTTGCATATGCGCAAGACGGGCAGAGGCATGAGCAATTAAGGGGGATAAGTCGATGTGGGGAGAGAAAAACTCTGTAAGTGCCGGGCCGCTGAGGAGAACAGGACCTGAAAAAGATTTGGTCGTGACAGCATCTGCCTGATCCCGCACCATGGTCGCACAGCAAGCTGCAATCTGTTCAGGGTCTATCTGTTTGAGGGCGCCGAAGTTCTGTGAGTACAGGTACTCCTGTTCCCCTGAAGAGCCCTCGGTAGTTACGACAATTTGGAGGAAGGCATTTGTTTTTTGTGTGCGCACATCCACGCCTCTGCTGTTTTGCAGGTGAGCATCACTTGAACTCAGATGTAGCTCTATCTGGTTCAGATTGATAGGAAGTGAGTTGAAGGCTTCCGTAAGTTTCTTCATATGACAGGAGGACACCGTATCAGCTTTGTGGGAGTGGAAGGCCTTCCTGATAATTGGATCAGCCAATCGGACTTTAGGTGTGGCGGCCGGTTGGGCAAATGGATAGGAGGG
>CAZMDB010000140.1:0-3144 GCA_964565095.1 uncultured Methanosarcinales archaeon
CGATATGGATGTTTTGGTCACAGAGGAATTCAGCAATACCCAGCGCAAGATGATCGTTGAGTCTACTTTTGTTGATTATTGCGGTGCATGGAATAGAGAATTGCTCAAGCAGTGCAAGTGTTCTCTGCGCGTCAGAGAATCCTGTGGGAGTCGCTTCGATAACAAGAATAGCATGGGTAATATCTTGCAGAGAAGCTATCACCGGACAGCCGATGCCAGCAGGTGCATCTATAAGCATGATGTCGGCATCCTGTGTGCAGTCACACGCGATTTGCCGTATTTTTTCTACGACTTTGCCTGTTCCATGTGAACCATCCATACAGGCATATACTAATGGGCAACCATAACGGGTCATCCCTGTAGAGATAGTGGTATCAAGAACTGGATCGACAGAGATCGAATCAGTGGGACATATTATGTTACAGCAACCGCATCCTTCACAGCGTGTCTGTATGACATGAGGTAGTCTTCTACCATTTCTAGCATTCTTTATCTGTATCGCGTCAAAATAACAAACATCAGCGCATTTTCCACAATGCATACAGGTGTCAGAATCAACATGTGCGACCGAAGATGCCGAAAATCGTTCCTCTTTTTTCGAATCAACCTCGAGCAGAAGGGGAAGATCTGAAGCATCAGCATCGCAGTCTGCGCATATGATTCTATGAGTGCGATCCATAGTAACAGCAAGGGACGCAGTAATGCTTGTTTTCCCGGCTCCACCTTTCCCGCTTAGTATAGTGATGCGTTTCATTTTACAACATCCAAGATCCAGTTTATAAGTTGCGTGATGTAATGTTCCGGCATAGGATTTGCATGTGCATGCGCAGAAGCGATATCTTCAGAATGAGGGATCGAACAGATAAGCTCTACCTTTTTCTCTTTACAAAATTCATGCAGGGTGTCTGCGGGTGCGATATCGCTTCGGTTCAATACGACTCCGAAACGGATGGTATGATCAGGCAGGTGTTTGATGAGGCGTCTAAGATCCGAAATCCCGAGGGGAGTCGGTTCAGTTACAGCAATGATTGTATCGCAGTAGGAAAGAGCCGATATGACAGGACAGTGAATTCCTGCAGAAGTATCGATCAATATAAAATGATCTTCTGATTTTGCCTTGGTATATTTGAGAAGTGTCTCAACAATGATTTCTGACATACGTTCTCCACTTTTTATTTGTCCTGAAAGCACTCTGAGAGTTCGATCATCAAGCATTGTTCCCGATATGGATCCGATAACCTTCTGTTTCCAGCTAATTGCTTTGGCCGGGCATGAAAGCATACATGCACCACAGCCATTACAGAGCGTCTCTATGCAACAAGGAGGTGCGTCTTTTGAAAGGATTATAGCATTGAGTGCGCAGGCGTCTACACACTTTTGGCATTTAGAGCACTCTTCTGCAGAAATTTCAGGTATGCGTTGTGTGACATCAGCAATATGGTTTGGCTCAATGCCAAGCATGATGTCATCGTCGGGACATTCGACATCAGCATCTGCAAGGGTGACTGAATTGTTTTTTGAAAGGTGGTATGCAAGAGATGTTGCAATCGTAGATTTGCCTGTGCCGCCTTTTCCTCCTGTGATACCGATAATCGTCATATGCTCACCATTCTATCAAAGATGTGCAATCAGAATACTAATGTCCGCAATCCTGGACATGAGTACTCACAGATTCCGGTTGCTCAAATACTTCAGCAATAGTTTGATGATCACCTGTGCATGTCTTGATGCCTTTTTGATCAAGAATCATAAGTGCGCGTTGACCGATATGCTTACAGAAGAGGCAGTCAAAATCGAATGTTTGCTGTAGTTGATCGATTGGTGAAATATTTGCACTGTGATCAAGCGTGTTAGGTTCTATGTGAAGTTCTTTGGTTGAGGTGTCATAGACTCCGAAAAAAGGAGCATGTCCGAAGTGCTCACATATTGATGATTCCATGCCTGCCTTCTCATTGAGAGGGAACAGTACTTTTCCGACAAGAGTCTGCGCAGCATCCATCTTTGTTTGGTTTTTCTGTGTATATTCATCAGTTGTTGTCTGTCCATTTATATAATCTCTACATGTACCATGCTGTTGCTCAAAGGTGATATTGGCGGATTGCAATGCATATTCTGCATTCGGTCCTACTTTCCCACAGATCACTTTTTTTACATCATGTCGTGCAAGCAGATTGACAGTCGCCGTACCTGCTCCGTGTTGCTCTTTGGTTGCTGGGTTCTCCATAATTTCATATGAACCCGAAGGATCGACAAGGCAAAAGTAGGGTGCTCGTCCGAATCGTTCTGAAATTATACTTTCTACGTCATTTCTATCAATTGCAATAGCTGTTTTCATTATGTTCTCTCCTTCTTCTCGTTAATATTTTTCAACGCATCTCTTATGATCAGGAATTGTGCAGCAGCGTTGGAACCATCTGTAGCAAAGGGTTTTCCCTTATTTGCCGATTCTGTGATATGGGCATCCATATCAAGGTTTCCCAGGAAAGGCACGTTGTATTTGACAGCAATCCTTTGAGCATTCCCAGAACCGAACACGTCACCAGACATATTTTCGATGATACCAGCAATATTGATTCTTAATTTTCTACAGAAATCTATTGTGCGTACCGCGTCCTGTAATGATACTTCTTGTGGACTTGTTACTATAAGTGCATGCGCATTACTGCCGAACAATTGTGCGGCGCTGATCTGTTCATCCCCGGTTCCTGGAGGGAAATCAATGACAAGATATTGACATCCGTCCCAATTGACGTCTTCTGAGAACTGTTGTATGAGTTTATGCTTCATCGGGCCTCGCCATATGATTGCATCATCATCAGTCATGAAAGCGACAGAGACCACAAGCAAATTTTCATCTGCGTGCACAGGAAAGATTTTTCCTCCAGAGTTCTCAAGTATGCCTTGTGCACATCCGAGCATGTGTGCAGCGTTGGGACCATGGATGTCGATATCCAAAAGACCGGTCTTGTTTCCGTTACAAGCAAGAAGGGAGGCCAGGTTGACTGCAATAGTGGTCTTACCCACACCCCCTTTTCCGCTCATGACAAAATATGTAGTGCGTTGTTGCCCGTTCTCTACTTTTGTTTTACTGTTTTCCATCATCTTTTTCCAGGGCGGCAACGTCATCGAGGTCCCTCCCAGCGG
>CAZMDB010000141.1:0-3094 GCA_964565095.1 uncultured Methanosarcinales archaeon
TACGCTCTATACGGTCTGGAACTATGCATTTACTCCTATCAAGGAAGCCCGGTATCTGTTTGCGCTCTCGTTCGTGGTGGCCTTGCTGTGCAGCATAGGGATGGTGCCGTTGCAGCGGCTGTTGAGAGGGTATCGCTCTATCATCACGGTCGGTATGGGTGTATTGCTCATATTTAGCGTGGCAATTATGGCTCTGGATACTCATGTATCAGATTATAATAAGGCGGCAGAATATGCACCCCTTCCCGCCATACTTTCTGTGCATGGCGTACATGGTTGTGCTGTGCGTTCAGGCTCCTGGGTACAACTCAATGCCGTGGGCATCCCTGCCGCCCCGCACCCGCCCGCTGATCTTCTGGATCATTATGCCAGGGAGGGGACTGTATATGTGTTCCGGCTCGATCAGAGGTATCCAGAATATGTGCATGAGAAAGGTTTTCTGCTACGTGATGACATTATCGCATTCTATGACCCCTTTGTCGTCTTTGGGAACAGGAGCTGCGCTCAGGCAAGGCCGTATGATAGGCTGTATGTAGATTCTGTGGAAGAGTATACGATGTTGCAGGGCAAGAAAGGTGTGGTAACCGAGCCCTGCAGGATCCTTTTCGAAAACTCCGTACTGTATGCGTCGTGCCGGATGATCAATGGACGATATCCTTGAGATCGGCGAGCGTGCCAAAATCCTGGATATCCTGCTGATGTGTGATGAAAATGTGCTGGTGTCCGGGGCTGGCGTTTTCTGCGTAGGGTGTGGTCAGTGGATAGCTGAGCAGGTCACTGCCGATAGTAAGCTCATGGAAGGAGGGCTGGATGAGGACATTGCGGTCTTCAATGAGAACATGGCATTTGTAGATCTCTGTCCGGATGCCGTCAGAGATGCGGATGGCGGGGTGGTCGTGGCCTATGATCGTGGTGGGTCGCGTCTCTTCTATCCGGCGATCACCATGGGCAAAGAGATAGTCTCCCTTTGCGTAGTACTCTTTGGGGGAGATCTTTTCCTGTGCCAGGAGCGGTCCCAGTGTCGTGTCGTGGTTGCCGAGCACAAGGATGATCTGGGCAGCTTTCTTTTTTAGGAATGAGAAGAACTTCATGATCTCGGACCATTCTGAATCCTGGATCGGTCCGAATGCGTGCTTGATGTCTCCATTGATGATGATGGAGTCTATCTGGTGTGTTGTGCAGATGCGGTGTATACGGTCAGCAGTGTCTCTGAGTTGCGATTTGGGAACCAGGATACCTTGTTTGTGCAGCGTCTCCTCGTAACCTAGATGAAGATCAGAGATGGCAAGAGTCCGTATGCTTCGTAGGTAGACCGCAGCGCCAATCAGATCCATGTCTTTGGTAATCCACATGGATCAGCTGTGGTGTCTGCTGTATAAAAAGATGTCTTATCGGTACTGGTGGAAGTGGGTAAGGCAATTAGCTGGCACATAACGTGCTGCATGGCCGATTGGGGCAGCCTGACAGACCAATATACGCTGTCTCTGGGGATCTTGCACGATTGTTGATGCGAGTACACGTACTAGTCCGTTCTCAGTAAAGCCACTATGTTGCAGTCTCTGGCTGAGTTCTGGCATAGCAGGGTCTGCCTTATACAGTGCGAAGGTAGGGCGCTGGTACCAGAGGATGCGGGTGTTTCCCGCTTCTACTGCTGCCGCGCTGGGAGGGGACATTATCTGGGATTGTGCCCAGTGGACTGCGGCATCGAAGGGCTCCTGCTTTGTTGTTACCATAGTGTGGTGAAAAATCGTAATATTTATAAAGTTTCGCAATATTTAGTACTTCATGGGGGTAAAAAACATAGCAGTAATGGGTGTGGTCTGTCTTTGCTTTCTCATGATGGGCTATAGTCTCGGAGCAGGGATGCCCGCTACAGTACTGCCGCATGCCTCCGGATCCGCTGTGGAGCGTGCTTCGCCTTCGAACTGGATCGAGCAGGAGCAGATCCATCTCTATCGTGATAAGGTGGTCATTGAGATGCAGGATCCGCAATGGGCAGTGTTTGCTGATTCCAATTCCATGGATCCTTTCATCGATACTGGAGCGCATGCCCTGCAGGTGGTTCCGCAGAGCGAGGATGATCTGGCAGTCGGTGATGTCATCTCGTTCAGTCGTGCAGGAGAATCCAAGGTGATTATTCATCGTATCTACGAGATAGGCCATGATCAGGATGGGTGGTTTGCGACCACCAAAGGAGACAACAATTATGCGATCGATGAGGGGAAGGTACGATTCTCCCAGATCCACCGTGTGCTGGTGGGTGTCTTATATTAAGAGGTGAACAGACAAGATGGTAAAAGTACAGACGTGTCTGGAACCAGAACATATTGCAGCGTTGCTAGATATTGATAGAAAGGTGTTCGAAGAGGATACTCCGCAGGGGTGGCGGGATATCGGCACATATTGTCCGGAAGCATAGCATATACCCTTCTTTCAACTCGTCGCGGTGTAGTCGGGTATACACGTATTGTTCCCCTTAAGGAGGAATCGTTTGCTGATCTCGTGGATGGCAAGAAGAGTGATTTGGGCATTGAGTCCTCATGATATTGCACAGACCACGCGTGCATGTGCGGGGTTCCATGTCGGCTCCTTTGCAGTCGATTCTGGGGTTCCAAGGCGTGGGTATCTGGGTGCACACCTCATAGGAATGCTGTCTGGGCAGATAGGACGTACGCATCTTCCTGTGACGGGATTTGCGGTGACACGTGCGGACGGCGAGTGGCTGAGCAGATGATGGGCATGAAGGCGTACAGGCAGCAGGATGACGGCATGTTGTATGTACGTGAGGCGCAACCAGAGAAGCGGCATCATCCGTTATTTCTGTGAATTTTTAAATCAACTACAGTTCCTTTTTAAATAAACTCGTCACTACAGGGCAATTATAGCGAGGGTTTAAATAGGAGGGTGTCTCTCTATTGCGTATCCCGTAGGGTTGGTGGTACAGATCGGACAACAGGAAGTATATGATTTTTTGAAGCAGAACAAGGGAAAGTGGTTCACTTCTCGTGAGATTTCTGATAAGTTGAATATTTCGATCGGCTCGGTGACTATGAGCCTGAAGAAGTTGCGCAAGAGCAAGATTGTGGATTATCGC
>CAZMDB010000142.1:0-3079 GCA_964565095.1 uncultured Methanosarcinales archaeon
GCTGATGCAGCTCGCATAGCTGCCATGGGTCCTGATATGGTCGCAGTAGAACCCCCTGAACTGATAGGAGGAGATATCTCTATCTCGACCGGAAGGCCCGGACTGATAACCGAGACAGTAGAGGCTGTCAGGAAAGTCACACAAGACGTCCCAGTACTATGTGGAGCAGGAGTCAGCACTACACAGGATGTACGTACATCTCTGCAGCTGGGAGCAAAGGGTGTCCTCCTCGCATCAGGCGTCATGAAAGCAGACGATCCTGCAGCAGTACTGACTGATCTTGTAGAAGGTACCAGATAATTTTTTACTTGCTTTTTTACTTAAACTCTTCACTACCTACTCTTACTTCACCAACACATAGATCAGCCTGGTTTCCGCTTGGCCACCACTGTCCGGAGAGATTTCAGCTTTGAACACATACGTGCCCTTCTTTGTCCCCCGCGGTATCTGGATCCCCGCACCGAGATTCTCCTGCTCATTGGCATCGATAGTCACCTGACGCGTGCTACTGACCACCTGCAGTTCATTCTCTATGTATTCTTTGGAAGGATTGATGCTGCGATCAGCATCAGTGATATGTATAGTGTATGTCTCACGTTGCGGCTTGATATTGTAGATATAGATGCCGAACACAGCAAGGCTTCCAGGCTTACGAGGCAGGCGATTACCCGAAATGCACACTTTCTCTTCTGCAGAACAGAGCATCTGACTGACCTGAGAGTCTATCTCATCCTGAGTAAGTGTATGAAGGTCCTTTGCCTGCCCGAAGATAGTATACAAGAGAAAGATCCCCATCCCAAAAATGGTGACAGCAAGGACAAACCCAACCAAAAAATTGACCGATAGCTCTATTCCACGGCTGTTCATATCACACACCAAAAAAAGGGTCGCCTATTTGGCGACTATCTCGTACTCCTTGACCATGATGATTACAAAGACCACCAGAAGCACGATCCCGGTAATGACGAACGCAAGCGCTCTCCATAGTTGTTCGATACCCACAGTAGCCAGCTGATAGAAGCCGAAGGCCATGATACCGAATCCCAACCACAGAAGCTTATCCAGCACCAGCTTGAGTATCTCGAATTCTTCATGTTGAGTAAGTTTCTTTTTCATCATCAATCACCTTATTGGACCGTCACATAGAATTCCGTAGCTGCATACACATCATTGTCATCATCTTCAGCATCCTGATCAATGAGACTGATGCGGTACAGATAGCTACCCTTGGATTTCTCTGCTGTGTACTTGATGGCAATCACGTCAGAAGAACCGGCATCAAGCTCTTTGGAGATCTTGGGCCAGAAAAATTGTCCTTTCCCCTGCCCATAATCCACAGGAGCGGGCTCCTCAGTGGTAGTGCCATCAGCAAGGGCCGTCGCAATGACTTCAATATCAATTTTATATTCAAGCGTCCTGTCCAATGTGTTCTTGACACCGATGGCGATAACCTCCTGGTCACCGCTTTCCACTTTGACTTCTTTTCCAGGAAACGCAATCTTCTTGTTGCCCTCGCGCAGGATATCCATGATCTGATCCTTTGTCGAATCCCCGATCTGCAGTGACGTGTCGAGCGCCTGATTCAAGACACTTCGCGTCAGCGTCAGACCCAGTCCCAGCATGACAAAAGCCAGGACGACGATCACAATAGCATTGATCGAAAGGTTCAGAGAAGCTTTCTTCTTGATTGATGGTAGCATATATACACCTCTTTTTGGAAATATCAATCTGATTTCTGCGGAGAGTCATTTATAAATCTTATGTTGATCAGGCATCCGCCTGCTCCTGTGTCCGCCAACTTCGAAAGGTTTCCGGGTCTCTGCACCAACTAAAGAAAAGCAGATGCATCTTCCGCCCCAAGATGCAGGCTTCCTATATGCAACGCATCCGTGATATCTGCTTCGATGTGCTGTATGCGAACACGCATCATGTGCCAGATGAGATTCCTTCTATCGGCATCACGGACAATTGGTCCTATTATGGGAGCGGAGACAATGAGATAGGGATCAATCGCCACAGTGTGCACAGATGGGATGACTACTTCGAAGAGACCGCTCATGCACTCAGGTACTCATCAATCGTCTACCAGTCCGGGATTGATCAACTACAGCATACCATCGTCGACGAGTTCTTCGGAGGTCTTGGTCGCATGATCGGCAGGATGAGCATATCAGAGAACTACCGACACTCTGCCCCACAGATGCAATGGCACCACATAACCGCCTTTGACAAAACCCGACACACCGTGCGGTCGCCGTCGCAATGGAGAGCTCATCTGCTGCAAAGCATAGAACGCCACACAGAGAACAGATCCCAATTCAAGACACAAGAGATCGCGCGCACCGTGGCGATAGGACACTGCCTTGGATATCTCATGGCCGAAAACTACCCTATCCCGTCACCACCAACCACGGCGTTGCATCAGCTTTTCGAGCTTGCGGACTCAGAGGTATGGGAATATGTATTCCCTTCCATACGGCGTCGGTCCCCTGCGCTGCATGCTGCGTGGCTCGAGACCTTCATATAGCAAGTTTTTTATGCAATCTCCCGGTATCTCCCTGCCATGGGAAAATCCGAACAGCTTGACCGTCTGCGTCAGCATATCATCGACTCCCTGGACTGCCCCCTCAAGCAAGATGCGACTCGGATTGTCTTTGGCAAAGGGAATCCTGATGCGCAGATCATGTTCATCGGCGAAGCACCAGGACGCAAAGAGGATGAGAGAGGAGAACCATTCGTAGGTGCAGCTGGCAGAGAACTGGATAAGATGCTGCGACTTATCGACCTAAAAACTGCAGATGCGTACATCGCCAACATACTCAAATACCGCCCTCCCAACAACCGCAATCCGAAAAAGGAGGAGATACTCCGTCATACACCCTATCTCACACAGCAGATTGACATAATCAACCCTCGGATCATCGCACCCCTCGGCAACTTTGCAACCAAGTTCGTGCTGGCAGGATTCGATCCACACCAGATGAAAGACATCCCGGGTATCAGCACCCTACATGGAACCAAGCACAGAATCTTAAAGAATGGCAAGCATTATCTGGTAATCCCCCTGTATCATCCCGCT
>CAZMDB010000143.1:0-1648 GCA_964565095.1 uncultured Methanosarcinales archaeon
GTGTTCAATCCGATATCTCCAGGGTAGGCACCATCAATGATAGCGACAGTCTCTTTCTGTCCTCTGTTCATCACCACATCTCCAGGTCGCAGCCCTATCTTATGCATATAGGTGGAGTCGATCCTCACAATGCCTTTGTTGACATCATCCTGGATAGCCTCGGCAACTTTCAACTTGATTTCATCATTCTTTTTCGGCGTCATTCACGTCACCTGATATGTCTCTTTCTTATTAATGTATGCATGGGCTCGTCTGGAAAGAAGCATACAAATCCTTTACTTCGTTGACTTTAAATCAACAGGAGTCTTTAATATTTAAAGTTTGTGGTATAAGCGACCGAATATCTTCTTTATCTATGTTATAACCGCGGTCTATCTGAGAAATTATATAAGCGGATGGTACGTACATGTTGGTATGCCGTCAGTGACGCAGAAGGTTCCGGGAGGAAAGCTCCTGTGCATCTCAGTATGTTTCGATAGCCAAAAGATTGACACTCTGCGGATTACCGGGGATTTCTTCATGTATCCGGAAACCGCGTTGGAGCGCCTGGAAGAGCATCTGAAGGGTGCCGATCACAGGAGTGTCGGCGAAATCACCGAAGCGTTTCTGGTGGATCAAGGGGTAGAGCTGCTGGGGTTTTCCCCTCAGGATCTTCTCGAATTGGTCGAAAAGGCATGGACGGAGGAGCAACGATGAGATGGCGGCTTGTGGTCGAAAAGGAGCCAAGGCCGGCAGCGCAGAATATGGCCATCGATTACCTGCTTGCACGATCATGTGTAGATCCGGTACTACGTTTCTACAGATGGTCGCCGGCGGCAGTGTCCATAGGCAGGTTCCAATCGTTGCAGGCTGAAGTAGATACTGATTACTGCCAGAAGCATGGAGTCGATGTGGTGCGTCGTGTGACAGGAGGAGGAGCCGTGTTCCACGATGATGAACTCACCTACAGTATCTGCATCCCGCAGGATGGACGGCTAGTCCCATCAGGCATAATTGAGTCATATAAAGTGTTGTGTGCTCCGGTCATCAAGGGATTAGAGCAACTGGGAATACATGCAGAATTCAAGGGAATCAACGATCTGGTGTGCGGTGGCAAAAAGATATCAGGTTGCGCCCAGACGCGCATGGAGGGGACCATTCTGCAGCATGGTACATTGCTTCTGAATGTGGATGTCAAGCAGATGTTCCGGGTGCTCAGAGTATGCGATGAAAAATGGAGTGACAAGGCGATTGCGCAGGTAGAGGACCGGGTTACTTCAATCCATCAGCAGTGCGGTAGGAGCATCCCTTTTGTCGATCTGGTCGAGGCTCTCTGCGCTGGATTCACTGAATTCTTCCAAGCTGATTTTACGCGACAGGATATGACATCCCAAGAGATATCGCAGGCACGGGAATTCGAGCAGAGCATGTTCGATAACCCCATCTGGACAGCCAGAAGATGATCACTTCGCCTGGCGCACCCGCTTTTTCTCGGCATCCTCCTTCTTGCTCAGGATAACCTCTGTGTGCGGGTAGGCGATCTCAATATCTTTCTCCTTATTGAACTGGCGGAAAATCTCCTGTGTCACATCACTGGCGACCCTGATACGCACATCCGGTCCCACGTAATAAAGCGTCTGTACATCGATTCCCGACTGGCTGAACTGGA
>CAZMDB010000143.1:1658-2942 GCA_964565095.1 uncultured Methanosarcinales archaeon
ATGCGCACGTATGGCGTGACCGAGTGCGCTTTTTGTTCCTTGGATAATACCTTCTCTGCTGCCTCGCGACATATGCGCGTGGTCTTGTCCAGATTGCTCTCGAATGAGATGAGGACGCCCACATCGTCGAGGATGAACTCTTCCTGGCTGGAATAGTTGATGATATTCTTTTCGAACATGATGGAATTAGGGATCATGACTACACGACCCGATGGCTCTTCCGTGGTGATTGTCCCACCAATCTCTCGTAGATAGACATGCGTCAACGTAATATCTGCCACATCCCCCTTGACACCGCCCATCAGGATACGATCCCCGATATAGAAAGGACGCTTGATGACCACCATGATCCATGCCGCAAATCCTGTGATCGGCCTCTGCAGCGCCCAGCCCAGAGCGGCAGTGAAAAAACCTGTCGTCAGGCTGAACGCGACGATATTGCCTGTATAGTAGAAGATGAGTCCAAGGACCACAAGAATGATGACTACATACGTGATGATGTTGATAAAGATAGTGACATTATGCCGCATGGCCTTGTTCTTGGTCCTTTTCAGGATGCGCCGTTTGATAAGCGAGATAATGAAGTAATATATGATAAGGATAATGACTGCGACAAATACGGGGAAAACAAACAGTAATACGCGGCCTGGTAGCTGATCTATCAATGCCATGTACTATATCAAAAGATATCTTCGATTATATATTTTTTGCATTATATGTAAAAAGAATGAGAAACAAAAGAAAAAAGCGCAAAAGGCGATCACTTCTTGCTCCAGTTGTAGGACCGGCGCTTTGCGGTGTCGCCGAATCCGCACGAGGAACAGATCTTTTTCGAAGTATGGTACGTGTGCTTTCCGCATCGCCGACAGATGATGTGCGACTTACTGCGGTTCTGACGTCCTTTTGCTGCGGTACCTTTTCCCATATTTATTCACCCTGCTGAGCAGGCGAGATAAGGATAATGGTATCACCGCGGATGAACGTGGTGCCTAGCTTGCGCTTGGTCTCGTTGTTCTCGCGTTCTTCTGCATTATCCAGTACGATGTTGATATGGATATCGAAAGCCTTCAGGTCGCCGACATACTGGCGTCCGTTCTTGAGCTCCACAATAACCCTCTTGTTACGTGCTCGATTCAATGTATCTAGTGGTCGTGCTTCCATGTGTATACCCCCTATAAAAGGAATATTGTGCAGGAACCTGATTCTGTTTTTAAATGTTTTGGTGACTACAGTATCTCCGAATGCAGAAGAGAAAATAGTGCATATGAAAATCCAGGATTTTCA
>CAZMDB010000144.1:0-2941 GCA_964565095.1 uncultured Methanosarcinales archaeon
TCCTTCTGTTTAAGAGTAGAGAGGTACTATTGTAACTGGTGTATTGCGAGGCTGAATAGATAACAGTTTCTGAGCACATCAGAGAATTTATGTGCAAACATTCTGCCAACTGGAAGGAATACTGTTTTGTCCTGCAGAGAAAATGAGATGCCTTCACTGTCTTTTCAGGAAAAACTTCGCTATCTTTAAAAAGCTGTGCATAGAATGTATAATTATTAGCGGATGTTGCAATATATCATTACAAGCTGGTTCGGATGTTTTTAATTTCTACTTATGATGTCCTCCGCGCACCACTACAAGCTGTGACCCGGGTGAAAAACCATGAGAATCCATTTGCATAACTGCAGAACAGTTTCTTTGCGGAGAGTAGATTAGTGACTCGGTTTAAATGAAAGTCAGTCATGTTTGAAATTTGTAAGCTGGGAGAATCAATACATGCAAAAAATTAAATCCAAAAGCTCGCCTGACCTCGCTCATGTGGTGTGCGGGTTATCCTTTGCAAGCGATCTTGATTCGATTATGCGTGTTGTACGGGAATCGGTCAGAAACTATACAGGTGCCGACGGTGTTACATTTGTTTTGCGCGAAGGTGATACATGCTTTTATGCCGACGAGGAGGCGATAGAGCCTTTGTGGAAGGGGCAACGCTTCCCCCTTTCCCAATGTATCAGCGGCTGGGTGATGGTGCATAAAGAATCTGCTATCATAAAGGATATCTATGCCGATGATAGAATCCCGCATGATGTTTATCGCCCCACGTTTGTCAAAAGTCTGTTCATGGTTCCGATACGAAGTGCCGATCCTTTGGGAGCAATAGGTGTTTATTGGGCAAAGGAATGTCTTCCTACATCCGAAGAACAGGATTATCTGCGTGCGGTTGCGGATACAACTGCTGTAGCTGTCGAAAATGTGCGCATGAACAACAAACTGAAACAGCAGGTCAAGGAACTTAGCGAAGAGCATCGTCGTTTAGAAGGAATAATCGAAGGAACTCATGCGGGCACGTGGGAGTGGAATGTCCAGACGGGAGAAGTTGTATTCAACGATATATGGGCTCAGATGCTCGGTTATGAGCTGAGTGAACTGTCTCCGTTAAGTATAAAAACATGGGAAGCCCTTGTTCACCCCGACGATCTCGCACAAGCAAAGGCCTTGCTGCAGAAGCACTTCTCGGGAGATCTTGATTTCTACAAATGCGAATTCAGGATGAAACACAGAAGTGGTCACTGGATCTGGGTGTTTGAACGCGGTGAGGTGCTTACCCGAACAGCTGAAGGAAAGCCGGTGCTGATGTTCGGAACGCATATTGATATTACCGAGCGCAAGCGGGCGGAATTACGGAACGCACAGCTTAACCGGGTTCTGAAAGGCATACGTAATGTAAACAAGCTTATTGCCCGTGAAAAGAATCCAGGGCGGCTTCTGGAAGAGTCCTGTCGGCTGTTATGTGAATCTCAGGGTTTTTTTAACGTTTGGATCGCTGTCTTTGATTCAGTCGATGCTGATTCGCTTAGTACGACTATTCCGTTTTCATCTATAACCGGCTGTTATAGTTACGGGTTAGGTGAGCATTTTCAGGTTATGAGGAACTGGTTAACTTCCGGCAATGCTCCCGTATGTGTCACACGGGCAATAAGCCGAAATGAGGTCATATCCGTAGTCGACCCGCAAAAAACGTGCTCCGGGTGTCCTTTGTCGTCTTCATCAAGGGCCTGTTCGGGATTAACAGTGCTTCTGGCTCATAACAGTCGCATTTACGGTTGGCTGAATGCATCTGTACCTTTTGAATTTGCCGATGACGCCGAGGAGCATGACTTGTTGCAGGATGTGGCGGAGGATCTGGGGCTTGCTCTGCATTCTCTGGAGATGGAGAAACAGAGAACCATTGCTGAGCGGGCCTATGCGGATATGGTTGCGGCGACTACAGATGCGATTATCGGATGTGATCTTCACGGAACTGTTGTTCTGTTCAATAACGGAGCGGAAAAGCTGTATGGCTGTGATGCACATTCAGTTCTCGGTGCGTCCATAACCCGTTTCTGCCCTGAATCTTTGATTGATGAGCAGAAGCAGCTGCTTGAACGTGCCCGGGAAGAGGGGTGTGTCGGTCCTGTTGAAACAAAACGCCTGACTGCCGATGGGAAAACGGTGAGTGTCGAAATGTCCATTACTGTGCGTCGGGACGAGAATGGCGCACCGGAAGGATTCGTGGGAATCCTCAGGGATATCACCCCGCGCAAAAAGACTGAGCATGATCTTAAGCATCAGGCGCAAATCATTGCTCAGGTGCATGATTCCATTGTGACGACGGATACTGAAGGCTGCATAACCGGTTTCAATGAGGGAGCTGAGAAGCTTCATGGGTATACTGCAGGTGAAGTCATGGGGAAGGATGTAGCCATTCTATTTCCTCCTGAATATCGAAATGTCACCCGGGAAGTCGTATTGAAGGAGCTTAAAGACAATGATGCATATCACCTCGAAATTCCCGTGATGACAAAAAGTGGAAAAGAGATTCATGTGTACCTTTCGCTTTCATTGCTTAAAGATACTGCTGGGGCTGCGATTGGTACGATCGGGTACGCTCTCGATATTACCAATCGTAAAAAGATGGAGAAACAGATTGAAGAATGGCGGAGCTTATTTGAATATATCATCAGATATGATCCCAATGCAATCGCAGTTCTGGACAAGAATCTCAGATATTTGTTTGTAAGTGATCGGTTCAAAAATGATTATCAGGTTCGGGATCAGGACATCATAGGAAAATATCAATATGATGTTTTTCCCGATATTCCGCAAAAATGGCGTGAGGTGCACCGACGCGCTCTTGAGGGAGAAATTCTCGGTCAGGATGAAGATTATTTTTCCAGAATAGATGGAACTGAAGACTGGACCAGATGGGAATGCAGACCCTGGTTTGCTTCAGGTGGTGAGGTCG
>CAZMDB010000145.1:0-2829 GCA_964565095.1 uncultured Methanosarcinales archaeon
CAATGATTGCGATGGGACGATCGACGGGGGTATCACTGAACTCTACTGCGATCTCGATGGTGACGGTTATGAGGCGCGGTATCCCTACAGTATCCAAAAAGTTCTTTATGATGATTGCTCAGGAACAGCACCTTCACAATTAGATTGCATGGATGATTATGATTCCGCCTGTATCGAAGAGTATTCTTATGAGGTCTGTGAGGTCGCAGAACCGATCCATCCAGGAGCTCAAGAGATCTGCGATGGAGCCGACAACAACTGCAACGGCCAGATCGACGAAGGCTGCGATGATGACCACGACGGTTATATTGACAGCAGTATTGTATGCAAGGAAACTGCTTTGTGCAGCGATGAAAACGGCAATCCTGTCGCATGCGAGGGATTTCCTTGCGATGATGGCTACGGCAAAGATTGTGACGATACTAATCAATATTGGAACCCGGGTGTCAAGGATTTCTGCGGTCAGACATATGATGACTGCGATACAAAGTCCGACGAAGATTGGGATGTCGTGGCCATGAACATAGGATCAAGCCTTCATAACAAATACAACACCGATCAACAAAAACAAAAAGGTGTTTGTGAAGACTCATATCAGCAGTGCATAGATGGCACATGGATCAACTGGTACAGCTCGGAAAATACGCTGACAGACGAGATGCAATACTATGATGCATCGACCGGAGCGGATGGCGGAGAGGTGCTCTGCGACGGCTACGACAACGATTGTGACGGGCTCATAGATGAAGGCTGCGACAGCGACCATGACGGATATATAGATAGTGCAAAGACCTGTACTGCAGATGCTCTCTGCACTGATGATGAGGGCAATGAAAAGACTGATGCATGCAACCCAGGCAGCCAATGCCAGGGTGATGAGGATGACAGCAGACCGGATATCTATCCCGACGCGCCGGAAGACTGCGATGCAGCAGATAATGATGGCGACGGTGAGATCGATGAAGGGTGCGACAAGGATAAAGATGGTTATGCTGATAAAAATCTCGATTGCCCGACAACTCGTTTTCCCTGGTCTGGCAATTTCAAAGACGGTAATGGCGTGATACAGAGCTGTTCAGAGAGGGGAGGAGCAAAAGGCGATCCAGACGACAATGACCCTTTAGAATATCCGGGAGTCAAGTGGTATCTTGATGCTGATGGAGACCATTACAGTTCTAAAACCTCAAATGACGTGCGAGGATCGGGTGACCCAAGCAAGTGGTATCGACAGCAGGATCGTCCAAGCTACGGAAGCGGCGATTGTGCTGACGTAACAAGCCATTGCAACCAATATTCTGGTAATGCAAGACAATACTGCGAGAACAATCTTGCAAAGATAAATCCAGGCGCATCAGAGATCTGCAACGGCGTCAATGATAACTGCGACGCGCAAGGGAAGATCGATGAGAATTGGCAAGAATACGACGGACGCCCATACAATGACAACCAGAAAGGAGTCTGTCTTGAATCAGAAAAACGATGCGAAAACGGCCAATGGGTCAATTGGCTTGCTGCAGAAAACGATGGCCCTTATATGTCCCACTTCGAAGCGAGTGAAAGCATCTGCGATGGACGGGATAATGATTGCGACGGGAAGACCGATGAAGATTTTGATGTTGACAGAGATGGCTACACGCAGTGCGGTACACTATCCGGAAATCTGCCGTCTCTTCCTGTTGAGACGATCGAGCAATCGTTCTGTAAAGATGCACAGCAAGGTGCAGGTTCAGGTACAGCATGCACATCTTCACGATACCCGAACTGGGACAAGGATGATACGAACAGGATCGCTCAGGATCCTGCAAACTGCCCGTCAAATCCTTCAGACTGTACGATATCAGATACGTTCTGTGCTATCTGCCGCTTCCCGTTCGCTGAAGAGTACTGCGATGGTATCAGTACTGATTTTGTCTCAAATCCTGATGCAGAGAATGAAGCAAGTATCTGTGAAAGCTTTCAAAACGAACACGATGAAGATGGTGACGGCTTCTGCAAACCTGGAACACCTGAAGAATACCTGCGCCGTGGAGATGTCTGCTACAAGAGTGCCGCGTTCATCCAGGAGGGGTATGCTCCTTCAGAGACAACTGATTGCAATGATAATGATGCTTCTATAAAACCTGATCAGCCGGAGATCTGCGACGGCATTGACAATAACTGCAACGCATACATCGATGGAGAGTGGACGCATGATCTTGATGCGTCAACCGGTGTCGACGAATCCTGCGACTCTGATCAGGATGGCTACATTGATGCTACTATGGACTGTGTTGAAGGAACAGATATTTGGTGCACCGATGATGTAGGCAACACAGTCGACTGCAACGCACTCTGCGAAACTCCTGACTGTGATGACAACCCAAGTGATGGTGATTTGGTCTATCCAGGAGCAGAGGAACAGTGCACAGCAACCCGCGACTTCAACTGCGACGCAACGACATTCGAAGACCGCGGAGAAAATGCATGCATATCGAGCTATCCTGAAGGCCAATGCGATTACTTTGTCGAAGAGCATGGCATCATATGCAAAGGAAAATACACCGAAAATGAGACGGCATCGCTTGACTACTGGGGACCGTGCGCATGCGACCCCTACATCGAGATAGTATCGCCGAAAAACGGAGAATACTACGACAATGTTGCTCCTGTGCTTGATATCGATACGAATCTTTACTCCCTGTCCGGTGTTCCGCTTGCCTCCTACCGTCTCAGCCAGAGCTCTATCATGAATTATTATCAGGAAGAGCCCTTCGAGGTCAAAGAGACCATGCCTGATGGTGAGACCATGCGGATCTCGACATTCTTCAAACGAGCGAATACGAAGGTTCC
>CAZMDB010000146.1:0-2823 GCA_964565095.1 uncultured Methanosarcinales archaeon
ATCGTCATACGTTCTCGAAACCGATTTCCGCCGCCTCTATTCAACTCTGTTCTCAGGAACGAGAAGCGTGCTCCATCAGGAAAAGACAGATCTTGATTCCAACATGGATGCATACATGGAAGAGCAGCTTCTCCTCAATAATCTTGACTACACTGTAGAGAAACGGCCCAACGAGTTCGCAAAGGATGATCTCTATATACTTGAGCACGATTATTTCACCATCAATGGCTATCCGTTCCGTTTCGTCTTTGCTGTAGGCAATCGGATGCCCGTCCTTGACCTGATCGACTATTCCAAACGAACCGACTGTGAGATAGCGGTCACCAGCGGAACGGAAGTAGTGATAGAACCAGAAGCGAAAGACCCTGACGAGGGTGATAACATCACCATATCATATGTTGTGCTTGAGGACGGCGGCATGGACAGCTGGTCATTTTCGGATGGGGTCGCCCGCAAGACCGTTTCTGCCAGCGACAAGATTTCTGGCGATATGGTCTCACGGCTCCGTGTCATAGCAAGCGACGGTTTGCTGAACGATTCTCAAGAGGTAAGGGTGTGCGTGGATGATTCCATGGATCTCATCTATTCGCCGACGGTCTCTCTCTATCATCCGTATGAAGGATTTGAGCTCAAAGAATATAACGACACATTGGATGATCAGGTACCGATCATATCTCTTGAGGACCCGATACGCCTCAAGATGGGTTCGGGATTTTCAGGAAAAGGGGAATGGCAGATCGGCAAATGCATCCAATGGGTAGAATCCAATTGTGTCATCTTCCCAGGATTTCAGGCATGTGATCCTGATAATGTCCCTGATATTGCCGACGTTAAGAATAGCATGATCGATTGCCTTTCGCCAGGCAATCAGATGATACGGTTCCATCCTGATGAAGGTAACGGTGCGATCGATATTCCTGTGAAAGTTGTGGAATGCTTGCCTCACAAAGATCAGTCAGGATCTGCAGGTGACAATAAGTATCTGAAGACTCATGTCTGTTGCCAGGAAAGTTTCACCTATCAGCCCGCTGGCACTCCCGCCGACAGCAGAAAAGAGCTCATCTGCGGACTGCCATCCTCCTCCTCTGTTTGGGAAAATGCATCTAATGATGTCATACAAAAACAGTTCACTGCAGTCTGTACAGGGATGCGAGGGAACCTGTATGATGAAAAAGGCGGCTTCACCAACGAAGCCACTCTTGTCATAGAAGACGCTGTCGGATCTGAGGTGCGCAGATGCCTTGGATGCGGCATCTTCGGTGAGACGACGATCAACGTGACAAGAAAATATGATTACGAGAAGCGTGACCGGTTTGAAGATACATTTGAGTCATCCTATTATCAGGATAATGACCCCGCCGCATCTCCTTATCTCTGCAATGAGGAATATGCCTGCGTCTCTTCCCTTGACCCATCACCGCGGGGCCGATACGATCCGACGAATCTTGTTTCATCACATCACACAAGCGGTCCGTTGAAATGCCGTGCTGCTTGCAATTATGGGCTTTGCGATTATGCGGTCGACTGTGTTTGCACGGATGAGTGCGGAGAAGATGTCGGTGCCTGTAATGGACGGGAACCGGGAAGTTTTGCAGGAACTTGCGGAGAAGCTCCTCTTGGCGAACCATACTTCCCTGATGTCTGCGACTCCTATTGCGGCATATCAGACATCCAAGAGAATATCACGTTCAGATGCGACGGAGCACTCACCGGGACCGATTGTACTGCATGCGATCTTGCATGCGACAAGAAAAAGCCAGGAGAACGTCTTGAGGTCTGTAATTCAGAAGGCACCAACACCGCTGTGCTTGATATGTGCGACAACAAAGGCAATGTGATCGATCAAGAGAGAAATGGCAGGATGATGTGCGTCCATGATAAAGATGCCTCTTGCACATCATCAATCGAATGCGATGGCAATTATATAGGTGAATTCAGAAGAAGCCTCAGCGGAAAAGTCGTGACAACAGCAGGCAGTCCGCTCTATGCAGATACCTGCAATGAGAATTGTATGCCAGACGATTCTGATACTTGCTGGAAGACTGATGAGAATGATGTCGAGAGGTTGTGCCCGTATCTGCGCGGTGCGTACGATGCAGTTATCATTACCGATTGGGCGGCGCGTAATCTGGCGACTAATGCGCATATTATTAAACTGGTGAAAGATCATAATTTGCCAGTTATCAGTCTTGCCAGCTCGCCTTATCCGCCGTGGATTGAAAATGTGGCAGATGCGGTTTTGCTGACCTTCCAGACACGGAATGAAGGGTTGGAAGCGGCCGCGGACGTTATGTTCGGTCAGATGCAGCCAAATGGGAAAAAACCGGTTAATTATCATGCCGGAAACCGATTGAATCACTGATGTGCACTCTTACTTGTGCATTATTCCTGTGCTTTTCATGATAATCCACGTTGTCTCAGTGCTTCATAGAGGATCACGGTAAGCGAATTAGTGACGTTTAACGAATCGGCGCATCCAAGCATCGGGATAGTTACTGCCAGTTCCGCATGTCGTTGCCAGAAATCGTCTAATCCGTTGGCTTCTGAACCAACGATAAGTGCTGTCGGATGAGTCATGTCAATTGCCGTATAATTAGCCTCTGCATCCGGGAGAGTCGCAATTGTCGTAATTTCTTTTTCGCGTAGCCAGGCAAGGGCGTCTTCGGGAGTTGCTTCTACCACGGGCACCGTGAAAAGTGTTCCCGTGCTGCCGCGGACTACATTGGGGTTGAAGATGTCAGTTGCGTTTTCGCATACGATAACGGCGGCAACTCCGGTTGCGTCAGCCGAACGGAGAATTGTTCCCAGGTTTCCGGGTTTTTC
>CAZMDB010000147.1:0-2768 GCA_964565095.1 uncultured Methanosarcinales archaeon
TTTCTGGGAACTTGAAAATCTTCGATTGTTCAAGTGGATGCAGCAAGACTCCGTGGCACTGTTTTTTTGAAAGAAGAGAGCTTGCGCTATGTTATTATAGCTAAGTTGTTGAAATTCCCAAAAATTCAGTCGCCTCTTCCTGTTCTCCACAAATCCGGTCACCACAGATCAGCATCGATCAGGAGGTTGGACTGGCCTAGCTTCCTGCAAGATCCCTTCGATGATCCAACGATGCCGTTTCTCGGGGGACGTGCGGAACATGTCGTACGGGAGGGATGATTGTACGTGCGTGAAGGCATCCAGTGGCCCCCCGTAGGTGTGGAAATGGTGACGTCGCCGCACCAGGTGCCGGTCGTGCGCGTTGCCGATGTGCAGCTTCTGCATGTGTGTATCAAGAAGAGCGCGAACCTGTTGTTCAGCCGGACTATAGATGCGTGCATCATCCTGTCGCCACTTCGGATTCACTTTGCGTTCAACGTAGAGCACGGCAGTTGCATAGTTCTCGTGAACCGTGTAGACGATATGCATCTTGCGCTGAAAAGATAGGATACTTATTAGTCTTGCGTTGTGGTCAGTAGTGTTGTGCGGCAATCAGAATACCTCTTTCACCATATCCAAAGATTTATAAGAGAATATTTCGGATAAAGGGTCATGGCAGGGCAACCCACACGAGATCTGCAGCTTCGATTCGACCAGGCACATGTAGCGTATTTCAGCATGGAGATAGGCATAGATCCTGCGCTGCCCACCTATTCGGGTGGTTTGGGGGTGCTTGCAGGTGATACGTTGCGCAGCGCAGCTGATCTGGAGTTGCCCATCATAGGAATATCACTTCTGTACAGGAAAGGGTTCTTCAGACAGCATATAGAGGATGGAGTCCAGCATGAGGAAGATATTGACTGGAATCCGGCAGACCACATGGAGCGGCTTGAAAACGTCATAACCGTAATGATTGAAGGTCGGGAAGTAAAAGTTGGGGCTTGGCTTTATTGGATAGAAGGAATTTCCGGACATAAGAATCCCATACTGTTCCTTGATACAGATATTGAGGGGAATAGTGAATTTGATCGGACTATCACTGATCATCTCTATGGGGGAGACCGATACTATCGTTTTGTCCAGGAGGTTGTCTTGGGTATAGGCGGAGTACGTATGCTTGAAAGCATCGATTGCTGCAACGTCAAGAAGTTTCATATGAATGAGGGACATTCGGCTCTGCTGGCCCTCGAGCTATACAATGACGCAGATCCGACGCATGATCCGATAGATTATGTGCGCGAGCGATGTGTCTTCACCACGCACACACCTGTGCCGGCCGGCCATGATTCCTTTGATCGTGATATGGCTGAACGAGTGCTAGGTGATATGATCCGGCAGGAGATCCGGGAGGAGCTCTTCCATGAGGGCCAGATGAACATGACGTTTCTAGGGCTCCGGTTCAGTACGTACGTCAACGGTGTAGCCAAAAAGCATGGCGAAGTGTCGCGTGATATGTTCCCGGGCTATCATATAGATTCCATAACCAACGGGGTGCATTCTCATTTCTGGACTGCAGAACCGTTCCGCCGCATATTTGATACGTACATCAAGGGTTGGCAGAACGATCCGTTCAATCTGCGTTACGTATTAGGAATTCCGAAAGAGGAAATATGGAAGGCACATCTAGAATGTAAGAAGCGCCTTATGACATTTGTCAACGAGAAGTATGGCACGGATCTGGATCCCGAGGTATTTACCATAGGGTTTGCCCGCCGTGCCGCCGCCTATAAGAGGGGGGATATGCTATTTACAGATGTTCAGCGCCTCAAGAATATCGCACAACAGCATCCGATCCAGATTATCTATGCGGGCAAGGCTCATCCGAACGATCAAGGGGGTAAAGATATTATTCATCATATCATCCAGAAGATGGGGGAGGTCAGTGACCGCATCAAGGTCTGTTACATCGAAGACTATGATATCTCGGTGGCTCAGAAGCTTATTCCAGGGGTGGATGTATGGCTGAATACCCCGAAGCGACCTCGTGAGGCGTCAGGGACATCTGGTATGAAGGCTGCTCATAATGGCGTGCCGCACTTCTCTGTGCTTGATGGCTGGTGGCTTGAAGGGCATATCGAAAAAGTCACAGGTTTCTCTATCGGGGAGCACCCGCACATTCAAGGGGATGAGCATATTGATGAAGTGGAAGACATGTATACCAAGCTGGAATATGTGATAGTTCCGCGTTTCTATGATGAAAGAGATAAGTGGCTGGATATGATGCGGCACTGCATCGCGATGAATGGATCGTTTTTTAATACTCATCGCATGGTGCAGCAGTACGTGCTCAACGCTTATTTCAAATAGTGTGGATTCCTCTGTACTTCAGCGGCCAAAGCCTCTATAGGTTGTACAACTTGTGCAAATGGTGGTGAGTAATGGCGCATATCGCGCGGATGTCGTCCAAATGTTCGTCTACATGCATATGCTACGGGATCAGATCGAGCTTCTTCATTCCAGATTGGACTGAAGAATTTTCGTGCGGAACAGTACGTCAGCATATCTATTGATTGGTCGGAAACCCATACCTCGAAAGTGGATGTGGGTTTCCGCGCATGGATTGCTCCTATTATCATGCCAGCCAGAGCTCCGCTGTCACCAAATATCAAGGATCCAAAGAATCCTCCGGCGGCCATTCCGACGGAAGTGGTAGTGAATTCTTCATAAAGCGTCGCAGTAATGGAGCGTTCTGGTGCTGTTGTGATAAGGCCATTATATCCATTAGGAGT
>CAZMDB010000148.1:0-1699 GCA_964565095.1 uncultured Methanosarcinales archaeon
GCAGGAAATCGGAAGTGACTTTATCATAGTCGCGTTCCTGCTCCGTTCCGATCTTGATAGCGTACCCCTGCATTGCAAGGAAAGACGAGATGAGGACCTCATGGCGTGTATAGAGAGCAAAAATGTCCAATGCGGTATCTGGATCTACACTGAGGTCATCGCGTTCCAGCATATGAGCAACACGTGGTCGGGTTACTTCACGTACACGTTCAGTAAGCTTGGCATCAGGGCTGAATATGACGGACTCAAACACCATTGCCCACGGTAGTCGTCCACGCTCAGCGTAAGGATAATACATCTGCTTGTCCATCAACATGATGGGCATCCGGGTAGATACTCCTTTCTCCATCAACTGCTTTTTTCGCTTCTGTGCGCCTTTCTCGTAATTCCGGCGCTGCCGGTTCTGGCGCAGATCACCTTTGCTGAAGGGCATCCGATTGTATACCTGCATCTCATCAGCAATGACTATCGTGCAGCTACGGGTATGTTGGAGTGCCCAGCCTGCATATTCGAGAACCATCTCATCGGGATATGTCTTTTGACTGGTGGTGATGCCAAGCCAGCTACGATGGTCACTAAGGGCTTGAGGATCATCCTTGAGTCTATCAGCGATGCCCAATGTACCTGTTACTTCCGGTGGATTACGCATCATATTCCACCTCATCAAGCATCTTCCGGACTGCATGTTCAAAGACATGTGAGCGATTGCGGAAGTTCCCAGTCCTGAGCGCTTCACGTATACGGACAATGGTCTCCTCGTCTACAGATATGCTTAACTTGTGCTTTTTATTTACCACTTAGTGGCAAAAAGTAATACACATATATAAACATTTTTATTTTCACTTACCTAAAGTAGTAACTTTTAAAAGCAAAGTAGTCAATCTCTGGCTATGGTTGAATGGATCAAAGCAGATCTATCCTACATGCAACATCTGGGTCATATCCAGAAAGAACTGCAAAGTGTGATAGAGAGGTATGAGAATGCCCACCCAACACACAAGGTTGAAGGATCATATCACATAACAGGATGGACACAACGCGATAGATATGCGTTATCAAATATACGAGTAGGTACCATAGCCCTTCCATGTCAGCAAGACATCCCGCCATCTGATTTGGCTGGTGCTCTTGAAGATATATGCAACAAGTCGACTGACACGATACATCTCTTAGAAAAGATTGACACACAGCTAGAAGGATATGCTTTGGTCCAAGAAGATACACATGCACTGCACCTTACCAAGAGAGGATCACGTCATGAGAGTCTGCAGAGCAGAGTATTGCAGAATAATGTCAAAGTTACTCAAGCAAAGGAATGCTTCGAAGATTGCTATCAAGGCGTGGACTACAGAGGATTCTCATTACAACTCTCTGGAGCATATGCTACCGCTCATCTAAATATCGCTCTGCACATTGAGGACCCTGCCAAGGTAGATTTTGAACAACTCAACTATGTACTTGGTGAGATCGAACGATTCGATTATCATCTTACCCCAGACGACTTCACAACAAACTAACAAGATTGTTGCGAGTGGAACCCGAAGGGAGCCACGAGATCCTGAAGGTGTTCAAATCCCAAGAAGAGATAATGGACCAAGCGGGATTGGTGCGACAAAAAAGGAGCACCCCGAAGAAGCTTGGCTTCTGAAGGTGTTCAAATCCCAAGAAGAGATAATGGACCAAGCGGGATTGGTGCGAC
>CAZMDB010000148.1:1799-2752 GCA_964565095.1 uncultured Methanosarcinales archaeon
AAAAAGGGAGCACCCCGAAGAAGCTTGGCTTCTGAAGGTGTTCAAATCCCAAGAAGAAATAATGGACCAAGCGGGATTTGAACCCGCAATCACTCGGCTGCCAGCCGAGCATTCTACCGAATTGAACTATTGGCCCTTGAAAAGGAGAAGAAATGGACGCTTTATAAAAATTACGCAAAGGCTCCAGTGGCAAATGCGAGCCCAAAAATGAGCATGACAACCACAATGACCGGGATCAGGATGATGTGAGCCACCCACATCAAGCCAATCCAGATGGCACCCAGCGGCAGCCACTGCTTCCATTCCAGATTGAAGAAAAGCTTGAGAAACAGAAAGACCCATGCGTAACTGCCCACAACCAACATCTGACCGAAAAATCCCATGTAGATGAGAGAGCCCAGTACAGCAAGCAACACGCCTGCTCCAGCGGTGATGGCCATAGCAATGATGGTTGCTGCAGCGCACGCTACAGCTCTCATGTATGGGATAGGTATCGTGAGTATCTTTGCGGAGAGCCAGAGCGCTAATCCATAGAGAAAACAGACTCCGGTAAATAAGGCAAGCCCAAGAAACAACCCGACGATGATGTACCCTATCATAGAGTCTGTCCTGCAGGGCTGCTATTTAATACTTACGAAAAAAGACGATACCAGCTCTTATGCTTCCGCCTGGCAAGGAATGCTGCCAGCTTCTTTTCCATGTTCTCCGAAGAGAATCGACGCTCGTCAACACGGAATGCTCTCGAATGATGCAAAGACCGGCCGCTCTTGGTAGTGGAGAATTTGTGCTTCTTATGAAGCATCTCATGATACATGACGTAATCCAGTAAATCTGTAGGTGCCTCACGAAGCACAGTCGAGATGGTGATCGTATCATTCCCGTAATCGTAATGGCCTATAGTGCGCAGGCTTTCCTGCCCCCACTTGAGATTTGGCACATCCATAATGCCATGC
>CAZMDB010000149.1:0-2610 GCA_964565095.1 uncultured Methanosarcinales archaeon
CAATGCCTAGGAATGCCTGGTCAGGATTCTCAGGATGTGAAGCAGTGGTTATGGTGTAAGTCGCGTTTGATCCCGATGCGTTGCGCACCCCGAGAGTGATAGTATCTCCAGGCTCTGTGCAGTACGTGATATCTTCAAGCAGTGCAGATGCGCTTGCGACAGGCTCACCCTCATAGCTGGTAACAAATGTGGTATTGCTAATGCCAGCCAGGCCAGCCGGTCCTTCAGGATCAGTCACATCAAAAGAGAATCCCGCCGGTTCAGTCATTGCCGCCTGCAGTGGATTGATAGCAATAACCATGATGAGCGTGAAAATGAGGAACCAGATCAGATTGGTCACCGGTCCTGCAGCAAACACGCTGTATTGCACGATATCGGGCTTCTTTGCCAATTGTTTCTCATCCGGCTCAACGAAAGCGGCAGGAAAGATAGGGGCAAGAAGTCCCAAGATTGCGATTCCACTGGATTTGATCTTGATATTGTGCGCCCTCGCAACGATTCCATGTGCAAATTCGTGGACGATAATGAGAAAGGCTAATGCCAGGATCCAGTGGGTGAATCCCAGGAACCCGAACCCAGGAATATTGATAAATGGCACTGCCAGTGGAGTAGCAGCCAGTGCAGGTTCAGTGAAGATGAGCTTAGCCATAAGGATGAAGTTATAGATGATGAATCCCATTGCAACAAAAGCCACTCCGATACAGGAATAGCCGAAAAGCTTGATGAGCTCCCTATACTTGCCAGCACACCAGTTCATGGACCGCAAGCCCCATCCCCGTCGCAGCATGAAGATGTAAAGGAAAGGGAAGAGTATCTTCTGCAGGACTACGTGCTTCCGATTGATATAAAGATATATGATCAGGAAGAGAGCAAAAAGTGCCGCAAGAACGATCTCCACCTGAAGTCCGAGCGGAATGTCCAAGAATGCTTGCAAGAAATCAACCATGGGGACAGCAGCGGCTCCTGTCTTTTTAAAGTTTTTGAGGGTGTCATCAGATAGATTCCAACCGATGCATTTTTTAATGCTGTAGAACACAAGAATAACAAAAGTAATTATGACAAGAGGTGTTTATATGAAGAGATCATATGTACTAGTTGCATGTCTGATGCTTCTGATCAGCATGCTAGGATACGCGGCTGCACAGCCGCAGCCACGGCAAGAAGGCGATGCGCCTTCACAGGCCGTGACTCCCCCAGGAGCACCGCGACTCGGGCACGCGCAAGCCCCTGAGGCAAACGGAGGTGTGCGGATGGAGGGTCCAGCCGGGAGCCAAGCAGCCAGACGAGCAGCACTGCGCAGCCAGTTTGACTCGAATCCGGATGCGAAGCGACGTTTTGAGCAGCTTCCCGGTTCAGCAAAAAGAGCATTAGTGCGGAACGGATCTGCATCTGCGATCATGAGGTTGCGGGTAAAGAACGCAAGTGCAGTCACATTGCGCAGGCGTCCGGTCCTGCCAGAACAGGCAGCACGTGCAGTGAGCCGCGCTCAACAAGCCCGTCAAGGCTACAGGGCGGCTGCATCTGAGTATAGGCAAAAACAACAGGATTTCAATCAGAGCCGCGCTCGTCTTGCTCGATGTCAGGCAGACAATGGCACAAACTGCACGCAGTTGCGTGAGCAGGCCAAGGAGCACGCCCGCGGATTTGTGCAGAACAGTGCGCGCATGATACAGTCCCATCTTGAAAGGCTCAGGGCAAGGATTGCAGCATCTGAGGACCTCTCGGAAGAGCAGGTCGCAGAGATGACGCAAGGATTGGATAAGGCTCTTGCAGAAATCGAGGATGTGCAGGAGAGACTCTCTGATGCAGACGAGAAGGAAGAGATCCGGAATGCGGCCCGTACTCTGAGCAGCATATGGCAGAGGTTCCGCCCTCAAGAGCGGGTCTACGCGGGGCGTCTGGCCAACGAGAAGATGTTCAATATACTGCGGCGCAGCCAGATAATGGAACTGCGGCTGGAGCGAACACTTGAAATGGCAGAGGAACAGAATATTTCTGCAGGCAACATATCTTCTCAGATCGATCAGTTCAGTCAGAAGATATTTGACGCCCGCCAGACGCATCAGAACGCTAGTTTGCGTATCAGACAGGCAGAGGAGTTGCGACAGGAATCGGCCGAAGGGGCTTCCGCGCAGATTGCTGAAATGATAGATCAAGCCAGAAAATTCCTGCGCGAAGCGCATGAAGATCTCAAAGAGGCACAGGCGATCCTTGCGGATATCCTGCAGCAGCTGGATGTGGAGCTTCCTCAGCAGGAGAATCTGGATGCATTGATAGTAGAGGTGGATGAGCAATGAGATGGACATCAATCGTAATGATCTGCATAGTGCTTCTGTACAGCATGGGATGTGCACCCCAGACGCAGGAGGACCAATCGACAGAACCTGAGGATATGTTCGATGACCCCGAAATAGAGGAGCCATTGGATCCTGCTGAGGAAATCGGAGCAGAGATCGAAGATCTGGAATCTGTGGAAGATATCCTGAACACCTCCGCCCTGGATTCTGTTGATGAAGATCTCGCAGATGTGGATTGGTAGATAGTGGCTCTGGCTGGAGCCAGATCGATCATTTTTTTCTTTTATTCTTATTAATTCTGAGGAGCAGCATC